>JBBWZJ010000234.1:0-24542 GCA_039648985.1 Acidobacteriota bacterium
GTCGAGCTCGACTTCGACGTACTGCATGTCGTCGCCGAAGATCTGGTACTCAATGTCGGGCATCGGTCTCCTCCGGGATGCGCGCGGGAGTGGAACGCTGACGGATTCTACGCTGCGCCGCGCAGCAGGGTTCCGCAGTCACCTGGCTGCGGCGCGCGCGGTGAAAAGCCAGAGGGGAACGGTTGCACGAAGGTTGGCGGTACGCGCGTCAGGGTCGGTGACGCACAGGGCGGTCGAAGAGGTGATGGACGCCCATGCCCGCATACGCGCCGGCGAGCGGGAACAACATCACGATGAGCATTGCCGCGGAGCCGGCCGAGGGCCGGGCGACAATCGCGTGCAGCGGAATCCACAGGCCCACCCCGAGCGCCCACAGCCACGGGCGCCTTGGCCCGACGAACCCGAGGACGCCCGCGACAATCAGCATTGAAAAGGCGGTGATGCCTGTTGCGTCCCACCCCGGCCGCGAGTCCACGTACGCGATGCACAACCCTGACAGAACGGCGGCGCAGAGCAACATCCCGTTGCGCATCAGGAACCTTTCTGCCGCGAACGGCCCGCGGGACAGCGGATCGTAGCCACAGCGTTGCCGGCGTGTCAACGCGGCTCGAGCCCTCATGCCATGCGCCGAAACGCGTCGCGGACGTGCGGCCGCGGCGCTCGGCCATCCGGAGGCCACACCGGTCATAATGACGGTATGAGAAACGTGCTGCAGACATTGCTGCTGATCGGTATCACGGCGACCCTGGCAACCGGCGCCGGCGCCCAGGCGCCTACGCCAATCGCGGTTTACAAGAGTGCGATGTGCGGCTGTTGCGCGAAATGGGTCGAGCATCTCCGCGCGACAGGCTTTGCCCCGGCGGCGAACAACGTCGACGACCTGGCGGCGGTCAAGACGAAGTACCACGTGCCGCAGGCCGTACAGTCGTGCCACACCGCGGTTGTCGGTGGATACGTCATCGAAGGGCACGTGCCGGCGGCCGACATCCGGCGGCTGCTGAAGGAGCGTCCGGCGATCAGCGGTCTCGCTGTCGGCGGGATGCCGTCGGGTTCGCCGGGAATGGAAGGCGCCTCGCCCCAGCGCTATGATGTGCTGGCGTTCGACGCGCAGGGAAAGACGACCGTCTACGCGACGCACGGGAACTAGGCCATGTCAGAGGCCTGCGCGGCGGCCGGATCCCGAGCCGGAGGTCAGCGAAGGGCCGGATTGATTGCTGCCTTGTACGTGACCCTGGCGGTCCAGGCTGCCGCCGGCATCGACGTCTCGCTGACCCAATCCGACACACAGCGTGCGCTGCGCCTCGGAGACGGCACACCGGCGGCGCTGGCCGCGTTCCATGCGCCCTATGTGATCGCCATCACGGATTCAATCGTCCGCGAAATCCAGGTGCTGACGGAGTTCCGCCGGACAGTGATGGCGACGGAAGACGCCCTGAAGCGGGGCGACTGGGCAGTCGCGAAGGGCGCCCGCAGCCTCAATGGCCGCGGGATCGACGACGTTGTCAAACCGTGGCGGGGGAAAGTCACGATTCTCGCCACGCTGCAGCTCGATGCCCTGCACACCTACGTCGCTCTGCCGAACTGCGAGCTGATGATGGGCGGCATGCCGGTGGTCGCGTCACTCGATCGCCGGAGCACGCCGCGCGCCTCCCTCCCATATTCGATGCGCGGTACGATGACGACGTCGCTCGTGGGGGGCGTGATCGAGGCCGATTTCGATGCCGCCGCAGTCGGGCAGACCTCGAGATCCGCGGTCGTCATGTGCGACGGCCGCGACGTCGCCCGCACGCCAATCGATTTCAGCCGTCTCGAATGACGGCGCCGCTCATTGCGCCGTGAACGACCACACGGGACCGGCGGCCGACTGGTTCGCCATCGTCCTGCTCACGATCTTCCAGTAATACGTGCGGCCGGCCGTCAGTGCCGGGAGCGCATATTTCTTGGTGGTGTTCGGCGAGACCGAGACGTTGCCGGCGAGAAGGGACGGGGTCGCGGTGGTCCCGAAGTACACGTCGGCGCGGTGCGCCCACGGACCCGGCTTCCAGGTCAGGTACACGCCCGTGAGCGGTGTCGTCGCGAGGTTGGCCGGCGCGGTATAAACGGGCTTGCCCGGCGGGAGCGGCGCAAACGCCTTCGTCTCGACGTTGCCGGTCGAGTTCTTCCATTTCCGCTCGAAGTTGGCCTTGAACCACGCGAAGATCCAGTCCTTCTTCGAGAAGTAGTTGTGCTCGTGCTGCGATCCGTTGGATTCGAGCGTCCAGTTCGAGGACCCGAAGATGGACATCACCTGTCCATAAAGCATCGCGATTTTCTCGTGCGTGAACCCCTGGTGCGCGCGCACGCGAATCTGAACGCCCGCTGCATACAGCCGATCGACGTTGTAGGCCTGCCACACGTTCGACGTGCTCCGATACCAGGAGGGCTCGACGATGAGCCGCACGGGGATGCCGCGCTTCGCCGCGCGAATCAGGCCGTCGGCATGGCTCGGCTCCGTGATCTTGTACATGATCACGTCAATGCGGGTCGTCTCTGCGTCGTACAAGGGAACCGCCCGCTTGGCAAAATTCTGCCACGGCACGAAGAGCAGATCCGGACTGATCGGGAATGTCCCGTACTCGCGCAGCAGCGACCCGCTGATGTTCGCGTAGTTCGTGATCGTCGCGGTATCGAGCCACGCATCGTCCATGCGCGTCTTGAAGGAGTCCACGAGCGCGGCGTCGTCCGTGTAGTACACCGCTTCGTCCGTGTAGTTGACGTAGGGCGTGACGGGGATGAAGTAGTAGTCGCTGAAGTTGGCGGCGCCGACCTCGAGGGTCTCCTGGCCGGGGAAGAGCATGAACTTCCAGTGGAGGCTGCTCCCCGACGTCTTGCCGCGCATCGGAATACCGGCCGCTGCCAGCTTCTGGAGCACGGCCGCGTTGCGGGTCGACACGGCGTTGCGCCGCGGATCCATGAGCACCCGCACCGGCAGCCCGCCTTGGAAGCGGTTGACCAGGGCGTCCGCGATGACGTCGTCTTCCATCATGTCGAAGGCCACGTCAATCCTCGCGCGCTCGTTGGCGATCAGCGTGAGGAGAGGCGCGCGGCAGTCCTGGAAGGAGGTGTCACACAGGTGCTCGGCGGCGCTGACCGCAGGCACGTAGCCGAGGGCAGCCAGCATCGCGCCAGCCAGTGCGATACCGCGGCAGTGTTGCAAGTGCACGGATCCTCCCTGAGACAGAGTTCGATGTGGGTGGCGGGGGAGCACACCACGTGCCACGGCGCGATGCTGCGGAATCGGGAACAGGATCTCGTGATGCTCCGTGCGGCCATGGCTCCGAGGGATGTAGATATGCACGGTTGAGTTGCGATTCAAGGCGGCGCAGACGCGCGAGAGCGCGGCGCGGATGCGGGGACCGCATGGAGCGCGCGTCCACACAATTCGGCGCCATTTCGAACGGCGGATCAGCTAGAATTACAGGTGGATGATCGAGTCGGGCCGAAGCCTGCACTGCCCACGACTACGCCCGGGCCGGTCGCTGACCGGCCTTTTTGCTGTACCGCGCACCACACACGCGCGCTGACATAGGGGACATTTCATGGCGAACCGCACCAAGGTCACACAACAGAAGCGCGCCCGCGAGCGCGCGAAACAGGAGCGGATGCAGGAGAAGACCCGGCGCCGCGAAGAGGTGAAGGTTCGGAAGGCCAACGAGCCGGCGTCGGCGGGAACCGTCGGCGGCGAGGATCCGGACATCGCGGGGATCATTCCAGGCCCACAGCCACGGCCGTGGGAGGACGATGATCTCGTCGAAGAGACCGCAGACGCCGAAAAAACCGAGGCCGACTGAGAGGCTGCGCCAGAGCGGCGCGATCGGGAGGACGGCGGCCGGCGTACTGTCGTGCTGTTCTCACGACGCGCCGACCGCCCTCGCCGCGGGTCCGTTCAGACCCGCCGGCGCCCGCTGACCAGCCCCAGAACGAACAACACGATCGCAATCACCAGCAGCACGTAGATGAAGTTCCCGAGCGTGTAGCCGCTCACGAGGCCGAGCAGCCACAAGACCAGCAGAATCACCGCAATCGTAAAGAGCATCAAGTCCCTCCTGCCTGCCGGTTGAGCACAAGCCGTACCGTAACGCTGCCGAGATGGAATCCCGGAAACCCGCCACTTTCGGGCGGGTCAGCTGGCGGCTGTGTCGTGAACTACCGGCAAAGGAGACGCGAGGCTGCAGTGGCAGGCCTCAGGCATCCCTCTCGACCGTGACCTCGACTATCCCGAGGGGCTCTTCGAGTGCCACGAACAGGTCGTCCGGATTCTCGAGGCCGGCGCCGAACAGATCGGCAGGGCGATACGGCCGCTCGTGGAGCGCCAGCGTGATCTCCGAGATCTCCTGATAGGTCGCGAGGACGACGTCCGCAATCGCATAGAGCGTGTGCTGCACCGAGCGGCTCGCATGCCAGGCGAACGTTTCGACGATAGCGGCGCGGACGCCCTGGCGGAACGGACGGAAGGTCACGTCCGGACTGCTGTACGTCCAGCGGGCCGACAGCCCCCCGACGAGGAGGCGCTGCAGACCATCGCTGGTCCCGTCTTCGGCCACGTCGCGAACCGGCGGCGCAAACCCTGCCGTCCGCATCAACGACAGATCGTCGATGCCGGACACCACCGCGATTTTCGGCCCATTGCTCGTGACGGCCGCCGTCTTGACTTCCGGTGTGCCGGCCATGAAGGTCTGCCCCTGCGGGCGGCCGCCGGCGTCGAGCCGTGTCCAGGATTTTTCCGTGATTTCGACGCGCGCGCGCGTGATCGCCCGGTGCCCATCGAGCACGCGGTCGCAGAGCGCGATCCCGAATTCCTCGATCTCGCCGGAGCCGTGCTCGCGGGCCGTGCGATGGACCACATTCTTGATGGTCTCGCCGGGAACGAGGCCCTCCGCGCGCCCCTCGCGAAAGGCGGCGGCGAAATCCCCTTCGAACCGGAACGAGACGGTCAGCTCCTTCGGATCGTGGCGGTCGCCCCGGCGCATGATCCGGAGCATCCGAAGCCGCGACTCGCCGTGACTGCTCGATCCGATTCGGGGCATCGGCGGAATGTACCATGAGCGCGGCGGCGCCGCGGAATCGTTCACCGGCGTTCGTCCGTTCGATATAATCAGTCGTTTTCATGATCGTCGCACGACGGTTCCTGATCGGCGGACAGGTGCAGGGGGTCGGATTCCGGATGTTCGCGGAATCGCGGGCCGCCGTCGAAGGCGTGCACGGCTACGCGAAGAACCTGGACGACGGCCGTGTCGAAATCCTCGTCGAAGGGGACCAGGAATCTGTGGATCGGATTGAGCTCGCATTGCGGCGGGGCCCGGCCGGCGCGCGGGTGGAATCGTTCGATGTCGAGGTCGTCGCGCCCTCGCGGCGCGCCACCGGCTTCACGACGCGGTAGAACAGGGGCGGCGCCGGCGCGCGGCCCACGGCAGGAGCTCGATGGAACAACTGAAAGCCAGGATCCGGCACGTCCCCGATTTCCCGAAGCCCGGCATTCTCTTCTACGACATCACGACGCTGCTGCGCGATCCTGCCGGTTTCCGCGACGCCGTGGACAGCATGGCGCGGCCTCATCTGGGACGGGGCATCGACATCATCGTCGGGATCGAGAGCCGCGGCTTCATCCTGGGTGCGGCAGTCGCGGACCGAATCGGCGCCGGGTTCGTGCCCGTGCGAAAGCTGGGAAAGCTGCCCGCGCCGTGCGTTCGCGCCACGTACGAGCTCGAATACGGCAGCGACAGCCTGGAGATGCATCGCGACGCCGTTCAGACGGGGCAGCGCGTGCTCATCGTCGACGACCTGCTCGCAACGGGAGGCACGGCGCGCGCGACGGTCGATCTCGTCAAGCAGCTCGGGGGAACCGTGGAAGGGGTGGCGGTTCTCATCGAGCTCGTCGCCCTGAACGGACGGGCGCGACTGGCGGGCGAGAACGTCACGGCGGTCCTGCAGTACTAAGCTGATAGAATTGGGGTTTTCCGCGCCCGTAGCTCAGCAGGACAGAGCACTGGTTTCCTAAACCGGGGGTCGCAGGTTCGAGACCTGCCGGGCGCACCAGTCTTTGCCAGCCCGTGGCGGCAAGCGGGCAGGCTTCGGGCTGGGGCAAGGCGTCCCGCTGCGGACGAACCGGCCGGTCTCGGCTCGGCACGCGGGCGACACCGCGGGGAAGTTTTCAGGATTTATGAAGAGCGTTGAACGGCACAAGCTCAAAGAGAACGAATTCGCGCACACGGTTGCGCGCGCGCGAGAGGTCATCGACACGCGCGGCCGCGACATGGCAACTGTCGCGGTCCTCGTCGTCGCGGCGCTCGCGATCGCGTTCGGCTACATGGCGTGGCGGCACTCGCGGGACGCGAAGGCCAACACGATGCTGGCCGCCGCGCTCGCAGTCGCCGAGGCGCCTGTCGTGGCGCCTGTCGCGCCTGCCCCCGGAAGTCCGATGCCGGTGCAGCAGCCAGGCACGTTCCAGACAGAGCGGGCGAGACTCGAGGCCGCCTTGCCGAAGTTCCTTCAGGCCGCCGACGCCTACGCGAGTACCGATGCCGGCATCGCTGCCCGGTATCACGCGGCGGGGACGCTGGCCTCTCTCGGCAGGTTCGCCGAGGCGCAGCAGCGCTATCAGGAAGTTGTCGACAAGGCGGGCAGCCGGATCTATGCGCGCACCGCGAGACTCGGGCTCGCGCAGGTGCAGGTCGCCCAGGGCAAGTACGACGACGCCATCAAGATTTACCAGCAGCTCAGTACGGATACGACGTCACAGATTCCGGTGGACGGCGTGCTGATGGAGCTCGGGCGCGCATACCTGAAGGCCGGCAGGAAGGCCGAGGCCGCGCACGCGTTCACCCGCGTCGTCGAGGAGTTCCCGCAGTCGCTGTACGTCGCGGACGCGCGGCGCGAAATGGAAGAAGCGAAGAAGGGCTGACGCGCCGGCTGGCGCGATCTCAGGCCGCGTCGGCGCCGAGCGATGCCTCGAGGCAGGTGGCGCTGGCAGGTCCCAGGATCTCGAGACGGGGGGTCGCTTCGGCGGGCACGAACACGAGATCACCGGCGCTCAGAATCACGGCGTCGTCGCTGTTGATCGTGATCTTCATCAGCCCGGAGACGACGGCATGGATGCGCGGCCGGCGGTCGGTCTGCGGCGAGATGATCGCCTTGGCCGGATAGGCGCGCGTCGTCGGTTCACATCCGAACGTGCGGAGCTTGTGCAGCAGGGCGGCTTCGTTGAACGCGCCGTCCCTCCGCACGTCCCACCGCTCCACACGCATCATCATCCTCCCACTCGCCCCGCGCGAGCCGGTTCGCGCCTGGTCCTCCGCGACGGCGGGTGAGGGCAGAGATCAGGCCGTCCGCGTGCGGTCCGTCTCCGATTCCCACGTCGCCCGCGTCGTGGCACTCTGACGTTCGGGCTCGACCATCAACCGGAGCGCGTAATCCGCCGGCGCGCCCGTGGCTGCGCTGACGGGGCCGACACGGAACACGGCGGAGAGAACACTCGACTTCCGGAGCGGCGCCGGCAGGTCCGTGCGCGAGCGGGCGGCGCGGTCCACCTGAAAGTAGACCAGGCGATACATGGGGATTGGCGTGCCGCCCAGGCAGTCGACGCTGACGCCGTGGGAGCTGACGTCCCGCGTCATCACGGACGCGACCCGCGTGTTGCCCTTCGCGTCCTTCCACAGGATTTGGCCGGGCACCTCGATCGGGTGCCGATCTTCGGTGCGCTTTTCATACCGGCTGCCGCCCTGCACGAGACGAAGTCGCTGTTCCATGTGCCGCCCCCCGGGAAAGAATCTCTGCTGCTGATGTATCAAGCGGCGCGCCCGGTCGACGGCAATCCGGCAGGCGCGGCAGAATAGGCGCCAACTGGTTGTTTCGATATGACTTGCGGCAATTCAAAGCCGCGTGGGTGGCCGGCCCGTGGTGGATACCGGGTAATCAGATGCCTGACAACTGGATACTAAGTATCGGAGAAGTTCCGGCGGCCGTCGGCGCGGATGGGGCGGAGTGTCAGTGAAGGGTGCGGAAGGATCCGACGCGGAGCCTCTCCATCTTCAGGTACAGCCCGCGGCGGGTAAGACCGAGCAGGCGCGCGCTCTCGGAGACGTTGCCGGCGGCCCGTTCGAGCGCCGACTGGATCATCTCGCGCTCCACTTTTTCCACCGCCGCGGCCAGCGTGGACTGCCGCTGGCGGGGCCGCGCCGCGGGATCGACAGCGAGACCACGGGTGCCGAAGGCGGCGGACAGCAGATCGGGTGTGATCAACCCCGCCGGGGGCGCCATGGCGACCGCCCGCTGGATCTCGTTTCGCAGCTGCCGGACGTTGCCGGGCCACGGGAACGTATCGAACAGGTCGAGCGTTTCCGCTCCCAGCCGGACGCCGTGCTTCCCGAGACGCTCGCACGCGTCCCGGAGAAAGAACGTGCTGAGATGCGGGATTTCCTCGCGGCGCTCACGGAGAGGAGGCACGTGCATGTGAATCACGCTGAGGCGATAGAACAGATCCTCCCGGAACCTGCCCTCGCTGACGCGGCTCTCCAAATCCACGTTCGTGGCCGCGACGACGCGCACATCGACCCGTTGCGGCCGCGTATCGCCGACCGGGAGGACCTCCCCCTGCTCGAGAAATCTGAGCAGCTTCGGCTGGACGTCGAGGGGAAGATCCCCGACTTCGTCCAGGAAGAGAGTCCCCCCCACGGCCGTGCGCAGCACCCCGGGCTGGTCGGCGACCGCGCCGGTGAAGCTGCCGCGGCGATGGCCGAACAGCTGGCTGTCGGCGAGTTCGCGCGTGGCGCTGGTGCAATTGTAGGGAAGGAACATGTTGCCGCTGCGGGGCGATCCCGCATGGATGGCCCGTGCGACGAGGTCCTTGCCGGTCCCGCTCTCGCCGGTGATGAGGACCGTGAGATCGTTGCCCTGCATCCGCTGAATCTGGTCCGCGACGCGCTGCATCGCGGCGCTGGCGCAAACGAACCCGGGGAGCAGGGGCTCGAGCGGCCGCTCCAGCGCGCCCGACGCCCCCTCGAGCGGCCGATCGCGCGCGAGGCACAAATCGAATCCCTGGCGAAGCACGGCACAGAGGGTCCGGAACCGCTGCAGCGTCGAAGACGTCACCGATCGTGCGGACGACAGCGCGGCGAAGCGCGGGCCCTCAGGCGCGCGCCCGATCGGTTCCAGGACGAGCACGCTCGGCGCGGCGCTGTTGCGGAGCGCCGCGGCGGCGAGCGCGCGCGCACTGTCGTGATCACATCCCGCGGCGGCGAGCACATGGATCTGTCCCCCCGCGCCCTGCACGAACAGCGCTGACGCCTGGGCGTCGCACGCCTCGAGAAGCGCTGTCGCGCCCTCGCGGGCGAGCAGCGCGGGCATCGCGGACGCATCCACGATCCGCCGCACCAGGGCATCATCGCCGTCCATCTGGACGCCGAGATATCCAATGGCGGCGTTCGAAGGCACCTGATTCAAGGCCGCACGCGCATCCGCAAGGTCGGGGAGGGCACCGAGCGACTCGAAGACCGCCGCGGCCGCCGTGAGAAAGCGATTGGCTCGGGACCTGGCTCCGGCGGCGGCTGCCAGGCGTCCGAGCTCCAGGTGGCTCAGGCCGGTCTGGTATCCCTCGCCCAGCAGATCGAAGACGCTGACGCTCTGGCCGAAGTCGTGATACGCATCGGTCGCGCGGCCGGAGGCGGCATGGAGACGCCCGCGGAGCCGCAGGAACTCGCCCCAGGTTCCCGTCATGGCGCCAGGCTGCACCCGCGTGGACACGCCGTCGAGCCGCTTCTGGGCGGCCTCCGTCCGATCGAGCGCGAGCAGCGCCTCGATCGCAGTCAGGTCGGCCTGCAATGCGTACACGCCGGGCGCATCGGCTGCGGACGCCACCTCGCCGGAAACCGCCAGCGCCCGCTCGGCGTCGCCGCGGCGGAGCGCGAGACGCGCTTCGAGCGCGCGGACGGACCATTGATACCAGCGGCTCGCCTGGGTTTCGCCGTAGGCCTCGCGCGCCTTCTGCAACGAGCGGCTGGCCTGATCGTGTTCCCCGCGAATGAGATGGATCTGGGCGAGCGTGTCGAAGACCGCGCCCGTTGTCTCGCGCATGAAGTGCAGCGGACTTCGCACGTCGAGCGCCCGGTTGAGCACCTCCTCGGCGCGCTTCAGGTTCCCGACGCGCACGCAGATTTGACCGAGCGAGGCGAGCGCAACGCCAAGGCCGTGCGGCGTGCCGCAATGCTCCTGGAGCTCGACGCTCCGTTCGGCCAGCGCGAGCGCCTGGTCGTGGCGGTGCTGCATCAGCGCGACATTCGCCTGATTGCCGCAGACAGTCGCGAGCACGTCCCCGGCCTCGACGACCACGGCGAGCCGCTCCGCGTGGCGCAGCGCGGCGATGGCTTCGTCGAGCCTTCCTTCCTGCGCGAGGGCCACGCCAGAGAGCGAGTGGACCATCGCCAGATGCCGGCGGTCTCCCGCCGCGTGAAGCGCCGACGCGGCATTGGTGATGTGATCGCGGACGATGGCCATGTCGCCGACCTGCCGGTAGCAGAGCCCGAGCTCGTAGTGCGCGAGGCCGATCGCTCGCGAATCGTGGGCGCGCTCGGCTTGTTTCAGCGCCTTGGTGAGGAGCGCAATCCCGCGCGACGGCTCGCCGCGGGCAACGGCGAGGCGGCCGTGCACGCGCCAGACGTCCGACAGCCTGGCCGGGTCCATCCGCTCGCGGCCCTGGGGGGCCGGCCCGAGCGCGTCCGCGGCCTGCCGCACATCGTCCTGCAGCAGCCACGCGTCGGCCAGGGCGCATCGAATCTGCACCTGCTCGTCGCGGCTCAACCCGGGATGCCGGAGAGCGCGGATGAGGAGAGTCGTGGCTTCGGCGCCGTACCCGCGTTCGAGCGCTTCAACCGCTTCGCGGTAAAGGTCGGGGTCGCTCACGGCGCGGAGTATACCTTGTATACAAGCGCCGGACCTCATCTTTTGAGGAAAAGGGGACACGCATCAGCAATATCGGGAGTGCTCGACGCTACCCGCGCGCGAACCGGTAGGTGAGGATTTTGTAGAGCAGCTTCGCGCAGAGGAAGTTCGGGGCCATGACGCCGGGGAGCGGGCTCAGCTCCACCAGGTCGCAGGCGACCACGGTGTGGCGGGTGATGGTGGCGCGAAGCAGCGCGAGCATCTCGTACCACGAGAGCCCGCCGGGCTCGGGTGTTCCGGTCGCCGGCATGATCGCCGGGTCCATGCCGTCCACGTCGATCGTGATGTAAACCGGTCCGGTCAGCGTGTCCACGACGCGGTCGATCCACGCGGGATCGCGACGCATCGTCGCGTCGTAAAAGATTGTCGTGTTCAGCGCGGGCACCGCCTCGGCCTCTTCCGTGGACATGCTTCGGATGCCCACCTGTGTCACGCGCGCGTAGTCGAGCACGCGGCGCATGGCGCAGGCGTGATTCTGCGGTGTGCCCATGTACGAATCGCGCAGGTCCGCGTGCGCGTCGATCTGGAGGACCGTCAGGCCTTTGTGCTTCGCGGCGGCCGCTGCGACGAGCGGAGGGGTGATGGAGTGCTCCCCGCCGAGAGTCACGAGGAACTTGTCGAGTTCCAGCACCTCCGACGCGACCCTTTGGATTTCGTCCATCACCTCGGGCAGCCCGCCGAATGGCAGCTCCATTTCCGGCAGCGTGAAAATCCCGACGCCGTGCACGTCCGCTCCGACTTCTTCATCCCACAGTTCCATGTGCGACGACGCCTGAAGGATTTCATGCGGACCGTTGCGCGTGCCCGACACGTAGGAGGTGGTCCGATCGAGGGGCACCGGCAGAATGACAATCCGTGAATCAGCGAACGATCGTGGATGGGGAAGCGCGCCGCCAAACGCCAGGGGCATGCCGTGGTCGTACTGAAAAGGGAAGCTCATGGTGCCACGATTCTAAGCTACAGGCGCGTGGCGGGCCCGCCGTCAAAACGCGCGGCCAGCGCGCGCGAACGCGGTCCAGCCGCCGCGGCGCCCTGACGGATCGACGCGCCATGCGGCGCCGCCTGTCACGGTGAGTGCGAGCACATCACCGAGGACCGTGTCGGACGACAACTCGGCGCCGAACGCCCGGCGCACATCCGCACGACGGAAGGACTCGTCCCACGCGCTTCCCGCGTCGGTGAACAGCGCGCCGTGGACGTTGCGCAGCATCACCGGCACGGTGCCGAAGCCGCGCTGCGGCCACGCGAGCGGGAACCTGTAGTCGATGTTCAACACAGCCGCGTGGAACCCGTACAGGTCCGCGGTGCCAAACCCGCGCAGCAGGCCGACGGCCCCGGACCCGAATGCGAATCCGCCCCCTTGCGGCCCGGATCCACCCGCCTCGAACACGCGACGGATCCCCGGATCGCCCCACGTTGTCGCCGCAGCAGTCCTGACCGCGAGGACACCATGCCGGGGCAGGGCCCGCACGTACCCGCGCACGTCGGCCGTAGCGGCGCCCGCGGTGGCGTCGCTCCCGGCGCGCCCGCGCCGCAGCTCGGTCGTGACCCCGACGCTGCCGCCCTGCTCGGCGCTGATCGAGTATCCGAACGATTTCGCGCTGGACAGATTCCACCCGAGCTGCATCGCGGCGATCGACGCGGTGCCTCTGACGGCGGGTTCGCACGACGGGCAGTCGAACTCGTCCCGGCTTGCCTGGAGCGCCGCGAGAGCCGTCGTCCTCCAGCGCACACGTCGCACCGGCAACAATGCACCGGCCCGCAGCTCGCGCGTATGCACGTCACCCGATCGCCAGTCGTCCAGCGTGTCGGACGCGCCAGCGAAGAACGTGGGCCACCACCGCGAGTACGCGTAATCGGCCTCCCAGTTCGCCCGGTCCCGTGGAACCGCCCACGTCCCCGTGACCACGTAGGCGTGCCTGCCGAGCGCATCGAAGCCGCTCGTGCTCGCACCGACAAGTGTGTCGTCCCGCCGGGATTCCACGACGGGTGACCAGTACCGCGGCGCGAGAGTCGACCACGGACGGTACGGCTTCCCCGATGGCGGCCCCGCAGAACCGCCGGTGGCGTCAGCGTCCCCGACGGCGCGCTCGTCAGGGGCAACACCTGCCAAGGGGGTTGACCATTCGGGTGCGTCGAACGGCAGCGAGTAAAGGTCGTATCCGTCGGCCGAATATCCAACGAACACGAGCTGATGGCCCTCGGGTGACAACGTCGGGAACTGCGCGGGCCCGGTGCCCAGCAACCGCCGCACGCGGCCGGTCGCGACGTCGGCGCCGTAGATCCGGAAGGGTCCGCCCTCCCGATCGGATGAAAACAGAATCGTGAGGCCATCCGGCAGCCACAGTGGTCCGACGTTCCGTCCTCGTGCACTTGACGTCAGGGTGCGGACGTCACGCGTTGTGACATCGATGACCACGATCTCGGAAGGACCGCCGAGGCGGCGCCGTTCCGCCGCGATGAAACGGCCGTCGGGGGACCAGCGCGGCGCCGAAAAGTCCGTGGACTCCTCTGAGATGAACGGCAGCGCCGCTGCGAACGCACCGTCGGCCGGCATCTGCAGCATCGCCAGCGCCCGCAAGCCGGTCATCTGGACGGTACACACGAGCGTGTGACCGTCTGGCGCGATGTCAGGATCCGCCGCGCGAGCCTCCTTCGTGATCCGGCGAGTGGCCCCACCGTCGAGCGGCACCACGTAGAGGTCCGACTGGAGATCCGCATGGTGGACGATCTCCTGCTGGTCAAAGACCAGAACGTCACGAGTCGCGGAAAGTCGATCGCCGAGATATCGCGACGCGACCTGGCGCGGCCGCGCGCCGGGGCCGAGCGGAAGCTCCATCACGGCAGGAAAACCGTGAGGATTCACGACCGAATAATAGAGATGCCCGCCGGGACTGAAGGATGGCCCCGCGACGAAGAACCCGTGCCTGGTCAGACGCGTCGCGTGAACCGGATCACGCTCTACGGAGACGCGGCTGGTCGTGTCCTCTTCAAAGTCCTTCCACAGCGCCCCGAGCGAGCGGCCGAACACCGTGCGGAAGGCACGGGAGCCGAAGTAGGGCAGCGTTCCAGCCGTCTGTTCCGCCAGCCGCGCGAGCGACTCCGGACCGTAACGGCGCGCCAGATAGTCGTGAAAGTAGGCGCCATAGACGTACGGCGCATTGCCCGACGGCCAGTCGACGACGCCCCCGCCGGCGCGATCGAGTGGTGCAAACCGGTGCTCCGCAGCGGCGCTGTCGAGGATCATGCGGAAATCGCCCGCAGGCACGCGGCCGCCCGCGGCGGCGATGCCTTCCTCGTACGTCGCAATGCCCTCGACCTGCCACTGCGGAAGGAACACGTTCGGCTGGAGCACGGGCAGCCGTCCGAACACGTGGCGAAGGCCCCCGATCCACCCGCGCGTTTTCTCCAGATGCACGACGTGCGTGTACTCGTGCGCGAACACCGTACGCAGCCAGTCCCTGGTATTTCCTATCGTGCTCTGCGATTCCGGAGGCACGGCGGCGAGCTCGATCAGGTTGTACGGAAACACCGTGGCCCACCCGTTTGATTGATCGGTCTGATCGACCAGGATCACGTGGACGCGACCGTGGGGTGCGCCAAGCCGCGCATCCACGTCGGCGGCGACCGCTTCGACGAGCCCAGCCAGGCGCCGGGCGAGCGCCTCTTCGCGCTGGTGAAAATAAATGTCGAACCGCGCGGTCGAGATCGTCCGGAATCGCAGGCCAGGATCGTAGCGGGTTGTCCCAATCAGCGCATCGACGCCGGGGCCGCCGCGCTGCGCAATCATCCGGCCCGTCCCGCCCAGGACGAACAGCATCGTCGTCGCGAGGGCAATCGCCGCGGAGCGCCCGCCGCGACAGCGCCTTGAGTTTTCAGTTCTCGAGATGCGCATGGACAGACCGCGATTCCGTCAGCGCGGTGCCGCCGCGGCCGTGGCGCGATAGACGTTCTTCAGGAACCCGTAGTCCGCAATGGGCGACAGCGCGACACCGCGGATGTCCGGCTGGAAGATGGCCACGTTCGTTCGGTACCACAGGCTGATGTACGGCACGTCTTCCGCGATGAGCCGCTGCGCGCTGGCGTACGAGGCTCCGCGATGTTGCTCGTCGGTCGCCGCCGACGCATCCTCAATCAGCCGATCGACGGCCGGATTGCTGTAGTGAACCCGGTTCAGTCCGACCGGCGGCTGCTGGCCCGAGTGGTACACGAGGCGGAGCATGTCCGGATCGGTGACGCCGACCCACTGCAGCGTGTAGAGCTGAAAGTTCCCCCGGCGGACATCGGCCGAGAGCGTCTGCAGCTCCGAGGAACGGATCTCGAGCGCGATCCCGACCCGCGCCAGATCGTGCTGGATGGCCGCGGCCTGGAGCCGATATACCTCGGACGTGGACGTCTTGAGCGAGAGCCGCAGGCGCGGCAGCGGCCCGGGGCCGTCGGGATCCGGATATCCGGCGGCGTCGAGCAGCCGCTCGGCCTTGGCCGGGTCATGCGTGAAGTCGAACACGCCGCGCTCGAACGCCCACGACATGGGCGGGACGACCCCCACAGCGGTCGTCGCAAACCCGCGCCGCAGATACTTGACGATCGCGTCCCGATCGATCGCGTAACCAATCGCCTTCCGGACCTCCAGATGCCTGAGGACGCGATCCTGCAGGTTCATGCCCACGTAGGCGTAGTCGGTGCCGGCCGACGTCGCCACCTGCATTCGCCCTTCGTGCCCGAGCTGCCACGCGATATCCGGCGAGAGGTCGTTGACGACGAGATCGACTGTGCCCTTGCGCAGCTCGAGCCCCCGCATCGTGTCGTCCGGGATCACCTCGAGCACGAGTCCCGCGTTGCGAGGCGCCCCGCCGTAATAAGCGGGGAACGCGCTGAGGACCACGCGCTCGTCGGGGACAAATTCCACGAGGCGGTACGGCCCGCTCCCGATCGGCGTGCGTGCGTTGGTGGCGCCGGAACCGGCCTGCACGATCCCCATGACCAGGTTGATCGCGAACGACCCGGCGGCGGTCTTCAGCTTGAAGTCGACGGTATAGCGATCGCGCGCGGTGACGGATGCCAGCTGCCGGTATGCGCCGCTCCGGCCCCGGAAGTTCGGATCGAGGAAACTCCGGAACGTGTAGACCACGTCGTCCGATGTCAGCTCGCGCCCGTTGTGGAACATCACCCCGCGGCGCAGGTGCGCCACGTAGGTCAGCGCATCCGGCTGATCGAGGGCCTCGGCCAGATCGGGCACGACGCGCAGCTGATTGTCGATGCGGACGAGCGTGCTGAAGAGCAGTTGATGGAGCTTCTGGGAGGCGGCATCCGTGCCGACCCTCGGATCCAGATTGATGACGGGATCGGCCATCGCGACCACGATCGCGCTGCGGTCCGCAGGCCTCTGCCGGCAGCCGCCGATCGTCAGGATCGCAACAGCGACCAGGCAGGCCATGCCGGTCCCCCGGCGAGTCATCCCCCGGCCTCGGCCTTGAGCTCCGCGAGCAGCGCGAGCGCCTGCATCGGCGTCATCGTGTTGACATCGACAGCCTGCAGCCGGCGGTGCACGGCATCATCCGCGGGCGCCGGCGTCTGGAACAGGCCGAGCTGCCGTTGGCGCGCGGTCGAATCGCCGCTCAGGGAGGGCCGTCCGCCACGCGACAGCTCGTCGCGTTCGAGGCCGTTCAGAATCTCGCGGGCGCGGCCCACGACAGCGGGCGGCAGACCCGCCAGGCGCGCCACCTGGATCCCGTAGCTGCGATCGGACCGGCCGGGCACGACCTTGCGTAGAAAGACAATGTCGTCCTTCCATTCGCGGACGACGACGTGGTAATTCGCGACCGAGGGGAGTGCGTCGGCCAGGTCGGTCAACTCATGATAGTGGGTCGCGAAGATCGTCTTGGGCCGCGCGCGGCTGTTCGAGGCGAGGTGCTCCGCGACGGCCCAGGCGAGGCTGAGGCCGTCGAAGGTCGATGTGCCGCGGCCGATTTCGTCCAGGATGACCAGGCTGCGGGCGGTCGCGCAGTGCCGGATGTTGGCCGTCTCCTGCATCTCGACCATGAACGTCGACTGCCCGCGCGCGATGTTGTCCGACGCGCCGACGCGGGCGAACAGCCGATCGACAACCGGAAGCTTCGCGCTCCGCGCCGGCACGAACGAGCCCGATTGGGCCATGAGGCAGAGGAGCGCCGTCTGGCGCAGGTACGTGGACTTGCCCCCCATATTGGGGCCGGTCAGGATGATCAGCTGATGCGCCGCCGCATCGAGCGTGATGTCGTTCGGGACGAACGCGTCTGCGGCATGGCGCTCGACGACCGCATGCCGGGCGTCTGTGGCGACGAGCTCGTCCCCGGTGTGCATCTGGGGCTTGATGTAATTCTGGACCGCGGCGGTCTCCGCGAGCGAGCACAGGACGTCGAACGACGCAACTGCGCGCGCGGTTTCCTGCACCCGCGGCGCTTCGGCCGCCACCCGCCGGCGCAGCGCGTCGAAGAGTTCCAGCTCGCGCTCGAGGATGCGCTCGTCGGCGCCGAGCACCTTCGCTTCGTACGCCTTGAGCCCGGGTGTCGTGAATCGCTCGCCGCCGGCGATCGTCTGCTTGCGATCGTAGTCGGCGGGCACACTGCCGAGATTCGATCGGGACACCTCGATGTAGTACCCGAACACGCGGTTGAACCGGATTTTGAGCGAGCCGATCCCGGTGCGGGCGCGCTCGGCCTCCTCCATCTCGGCGATGCGCTGCCGGCCGGACCGGCTGATGCCGCGAAGATCGTCGATTTCCGGATCCACGCCGTCGCGCACGACCCCGCCGTCGCGCGCGAGCGCGGGAGGCTCGTCGAGGAGCGTGCGATCGAGCTCGCTGCGCAGGTCGGGCAGGTCGTCGAGCTCGGCCGCCAGGCTGCGCACGAGCGGCGCCTGGAACTCGTCGAGGAGCATGCGCAGACGCGGGACCGCGGCCATGGACTGCCGGAAGGAGACGAGATCGCGGGGACCCGCCGTCCCGAGCGCCGCGCGGGCCACGAGGCGTTCCACGTCGTGCACCGACTTCAGCGTGTCCCGCACCTTCGTGCGCTCGGTGCTGCGGAACGCGAGCTCCTCGACGGCGTCGAGCCGATCCTGGATCCGCTCGAGCGATACGAGCGGACGCAGCAGCCACGACCGCAGCAGGCGCCCGCCCATCGGGGTGATGGTGCGATCGATCTCGTGGAGGAGCGATCCCGTGCGGCTCCCGTCCGCCGCGGCAATCACCTCCAGGTTCCGAAGCGTTGTCGGATCGATGACCATGCAGTCCGCCGTGGTCCGGAATGCAACCTCCCGGACGTGAGCGAGGTCGGCCTTCTGCGTGTCGCGCAAGTACTGCACGAGCGCGCCGGCCGCACGCGTCGCCGCCGGCCTGTCGTCCAGGCCGAACCCGTGCAGCGTCTGCGTCTGCATCTGGGTCAGCAGCGATCGCCGTGCCGCCTCGAACTCGAACGTCCATTCGTCCGCGGGCGTGAGCCGGGCCTCGAGGCGCAGCTCGGCGATGAGCGCCGCCGCGGCATCGAAGCCCACAGGGGCAATGATCTCGCGCGGGCGCAGGACGGACAGCTCGTCCGCGAGCGCCTGGCGTGCGTCCGGCCCGGCGTATTCGGCTGTCGTGAACTCGCCTGTCGAGACGTCGAGCAGCGCGACGCCGTAGCCGGGGCCCGGCTGCATCGCGCAGATCGACATCAGCAGCGCGGGTTCCCGCGCGTCGAGGTACGCGGCGTCGGTCAGGGTGCCGGGCGAGACCACCCGGACGACCTCACGCCGGACGAGCCCCTTCACTTTCCTGGGATCCTCCATCTGCTCGCAGATGGCGACGCGGAAGCCCTTCTTCACGAGACGCGCGATGTACCCGTCTGCCGCGTGGTAGGGCAGGCCGCACATCGGGATCGCGCCGCCGGTCGAGTCCTTGGACCGCGACGTCAACGTCAGCTCGAGGGCGCGCGCCGCGGTCAGCGCATCCTCGTAGAACATCTCGTAGAAATCGCCCATGCGGAAGAAGACGATCGCGTCGCGATACTGCCGCTTCGCTTCGAAATACTGCCGCATGGCCGGCGTCGCGCCGGCGGGCTCGCTGGACACAGGAGGGGAGGACATTCGGGAGGTTGCGGCCAGTATAACATTGGGATCTTGATCATCCTGGCGCTCGACACGACGACGTCTGCCGGCAGTGCCGCGGTCCTGCGCGACGCCGACGTACTCGCGGCATCGATCGGCGATCCCGCCGTGACCCACGGACAGCGCCTCCCCGCAGACCTCGACCGCGTTCTCCGGCAGGCCGCGCTGCGCATCGATGACGTCGAACTGTTTGCCGTCGCGGCCGGTCCCGGGTCGTTCACCGGCCTCCGGGTGGGGATTGCGACGACGCAGGGGCTCGCGACAGCGCGGGGCTGCCGGGTGTTCCCGGTGTCCGCGCTCGATGCACTCGCCCGCGCCGCGGTGAAGCATGACGCGCCGATCGCCGCGTGGATGGACGCGCACCGCGGTCAGGTCTTCTCCCAGGTATGCGCCGCCAACGGGGTCGACGTCCTCATGCCCGCCGAGGCGGCGCTCCCCGCAGCGTTGCTCGAGGCGTGGGAGGGAGACGCGACGCCCGTCTTCATCGGCGACGGCGCGGTGCGATACCGCGCTGAGATCCGCGCGCGCTTTGGCAGCGGCGTCGTTGTCGCGGAGCCGCCGCCGCTCGCGCCAATCATCGGGCGGATGGCTGCCGAGCGGCCCGACCGGGCAGTGCTGCCGCACGCGGTCATTCCGATATACATCCGCAAACCGGATGCCGAACTGGCGCGCATCCGCCGCCTCGCCGGCGCCTGAGACGCATGGACGACCTGGTCTGGTCGATCAACCGCCTCTCGGGGGAGGAGGAACTGGATCGAGTCGTCGCTATCGAGGCGACCTCGTTCTCCAGGCCGTGGACGCGCGAGATGCTGTCGCGCGAGCTGCGTCATGCCGACGTGACCCGCGTCTACGTCCTCAAGCTCGCGGACGGGCGCGTTGTCGCGTTCTGCGCATGCTGGCTCGTCATGGACGAGGTCCATATCAATACCGTGGCCGTGGACGCACCGATGCGGCGGCGCGGCCTTGCCACGGCGCTGCTCGCCCACGTGCTCGCCGACGTCATCGCCGCGGGCGCGCGTCAGGCGACCCTGGAAGTGCGCCGCTCCAACACCGCCGCGTTGCGGTTGTACGAGCGGCTCGGATTCGTTGTCGCCGCGGTCCGTCCGAAGTACTACACGGATCCGGAGGAGGATGGCCTGATTCTGTGGCGCCACGATCTGCGGGCCGAGCCGAACCTGCCGCATCCTTGAAGGTGCCGGGGTCTTGTGGTAGGTTGCCGTTATGGCTGCCCGCGAGTGAAGGACCTCTTCCCCAGGAGGCGCAAAATGCCGAAAGACTTCGAAGAGCTGAAGCGTGAACTGCTGCAGAGCGACGACGAGTACCGCCAGCTGGCCACCCTGCACCACGACCTCGACGAACGCATCCACAACCTCACGACCCGCAATTTCCTGTCCGAGCCAGAACAAGTCGAAGAAATCCGGCTCAAGAAGCACAAGCTCCACCTCAAAGATCAGATGGAAAGCATCCTCCGTCGTCATACGAGTGACGGCGAGGCGCCGCACGCCGCGCGGCATTGAACGCGGCCGCCACCCCACGCCTGTTCACGAGGGCCAGCGTCGAGGTGCCGGTGCGCACCGCCGCTGGTCCCCGCGATGTCAGCGACTGTCCGGACATCCGTTTTCATGAAAATCGATCGCGCGGGATTTCCCTTCATTGCGGCCGCGCTCGTGCCTGCCGCGGCGTTTGCTGCGCGGCGCAGGCCGGTACTGGCCGCGTCGTTCGCCGCGCTCGGCGGATTCCTGACCTATTTCTTCCGCGACCCGGAGCGGCAGGTTCCATCGGGGGCCGATCTCGTTGTGTCGCCGGCGGACGGCCGGGTGATGATCGCCGGGCCGAGCGACGGCCGCTGGGCGCCCCCGGGCGATTGGAAGCAGATTACGATTTTTCTGTCGCCCATGGACGTCCACATCAACCGGACGCCGGTCGACGGACGTGTCGCGCGCATCGAGTACCGGCCCGGGAAGTTCCTGCCCGCCTACAATGAGGGCTCCAACGACAACGAGCTCAACGAGCTGTGGATCGATCACGGCGGACGGACTGTCGTGTTCAGGCAGGTCGTGGGGCTGCTGGCGCGTCGGATCGTCTGCCGGGTGCAGGAGGGCGATGTGCTCGAGCGTGGGCAGCGCGTCGGCCTGATGAAGTTTGGATCGCGGATGGACGTGTTCCTGCCGATGGACGCCGAACTGAAGGTCGCGGTCGGGGCGCGCGTCGTCGGCGGCGAAACCGTCCTGGCGGTGCTCCGGAGCACGGGTGCTCGATAGTTCGCGCAGGCGCCGGCGCGAGGACCGGCCTCACCGCTTCCGGCGGGGCGTGTTCCTGCTCCCGTCCCTCTTCACCGTCGCCAACCTGTTCTGCGGCTACGCGTGCGTCGTGTTCTCCACCCGCTCCGATTTCGACACGGCCGCGCTCTTCATCGGGATTGCGATGATCCTCGACACGCTCGATGGATTCTTCGCCCGGCTGACGAACTCGTCCTCCGCGTTCGGCGTGGAGCTCGACTCTCTTGCCGACGTCGTCTCGTTCGGCCTCGCGCCGGCGATCCTCGCGTTCACCTGGGGGCTGTGGCCGCTGCAGCGGCTCGGATGGGCGGCGGGCTTTCTCTTCGTCGCCGCGGCGGCCATGCGGCTCGCGCGATTCAACGTGCAGAGCGCCACGACGACCGCCTCGACCGACAAGCGATATTTCGTCGGGATGCCGAGCCCGGCGGCGGCGTCAGTCATCGCGGCAACGGTGTTCTGGTACCCCGAGGGCCTCCACGAGCGGCAGACCGCGCTGCCGGCGCTCGCGATGGTCCTCGTGCCGGCGTTCCTCATGGTCAGTACCATGCGCTTCCGGAGCGTCAAGGCGATTGACGTCGGCTGGCGCCGCTCGTACTTCGTCCTGTTCCTCGCGGCCGTGGGCCTGGCGCTCATCGCCTCCCATCCACGCCTCGCCCTCGTGATCCTCTCGTACGCGTATGTGGTGGCGGCGCTCGGCGCCTGGATTGTCGGACGTCTCCGCCGCCGCACGCATTCCGCCCTGCCGGAAGATCCACCGACCTAGGTTCCTCCACCGACCTAGGTTCCGCCGGCCGTCGTACTCGGGCGCTCCCGATCCGGGCCTGCAGGAACGGCCCGCGGCAGGCGGATACGCACCAGCGTCCCGCGCCCTTTGGCGCTCTCGACTTCGATCGACCCGCCATTGAGCTCCACGTTGCGCCGCGCAATCGGGAGGCCCAGTCCTGTGCCTGTCGTCTTGGTCGAGAAGTAGGGCTCGAAGACGCGTGCCAGCGCGTCTTCGTCCATGCCGGCGCCTGTGTCGCGAACGTCAATCGAGACAAACTGTGCGTCGGCGCTGGCGTCAATCGTCAGGGCCCCGCTGCCGGGCATCGCGTGAAGGGCGTTCTCGACGATGTTGGCGAGGCTTCGGCCGATGAGGGTCCTGTCCACGAAGACCGGCGGCAGCGGCGGCGTGACACGGTTCACGATCTCGATGCGACCCGCGAGTCCCGCGCGATATGGATCCACCACATCAGCGACGAGCTCCGTCACGTCCACCGGGGCCGGCCGGGCCGTGGGCGCGGACGCAAAGCTCGAGAACTCGGCCGAGATCTGCCGCAGGAGGCGCACCTGGCCGAGGATGGTCGTGACGCAGCTCTCGAGGACCTCTCCCATCGGCTCGCCACGGTCCGCGTGCACCCGCCGCAGGTGTTCGGCCGACAGCTGGATCGGGGTCAGCGGATTCTTGATTTCGTGGGCGACCTGACGCGCCATTTCGGCCCACGCCTCGAGACGATGCGTGCGTTCGAGCTGGGTTCGCTGGGCCTTGAGCTCGGCGGCCATGCTGTTGAACGCATCCACGAGGCGCCGGAGCTCGTCGGCGGACTTGACGGCAATCTGCGCGTCGAAGTCGCCGCGGGCGATGCGCCGTGTGGCCCGCGTCAGGCGCCGCACCGGATCGGCGATGCGCTCCGCCATATACAGGCCCATGCCCGCGCCAACGAGAATAAAAATCAGCGCGAGCAGATGAACGCCGCGATCCAGATCGTCGATCTCGCGATCGATGTCCCGCTGGCGATTGGCGAGAGGGACCGTGAGAATGACCTTGCGGGCTCCGGCACGAACCGGCCCGGCCGCGATGGTATAGGGAAAGGTGCCAATCCGGTCCTCTCCCACGAAACTCGGGAGCCGCTGCAGCGCGATCGCGCGATAGACGTCTCCCGGTGTCCGCGTGCCGAGCAAGCCGGACGCGAACAGGTCCCGCTCGCTCGTGGCCATCAACTCGGCCCCATCGAAGATGTTGACGTCCTGGTCGATGACCTGGCTGATCCACATCAGCACGTCGTCGCTCGCGGGCGGCATCCCGTCGGTGCGCTGCAGGAGGGCGTTCGACTGTTCGATGACGCGCTGGGCGACCGCCACCGTCCGCGTCGCTTCGAGCGCGACGTCAGCCGCGAGCAGGTTCGCGAAATAGCTGCGGATCACGACAGCGAGCGTGAGCACCGGAATGATCGACGCGAGCACGAACGCCAGAAACAGTTTGCGATAGAAGCTCGCGCGGATTTCGCGAAGGAGCGCCCGCCCGAGCCGGGGACGCGCACGCGCGATGCGCGTGAACATCGCCGTCACGACCAGCACCACCACATACAGGAGCCCCGACAGCGTCGTCAGTTCTGCCAGGTGGACCAGGTGATCGAAGAGCGTGAGCGACGCGTATCCGATGGCGTAGATGAACACGCGGTCGTTCGAGAAGTAGACGTTGTACCGCTGCCCGCCGCTCGTGACCGGCGCCCAGAACGGGCGTCGCGCCGAATCGTAAATCCGCGCGAAGAGCGCGTCGTTGATCGGCCATGCGACGCGGCCGGATGTATAGATCGGACTCAGACTCCAGCCATAGATCGCGACCTCGACATCGCTGCCGGTCGCGCCCTCCCCGGCGCCCGATCCTTCGGCGGGCCGGAAGACCTCGAAGTAGGGATTTTGCGACGTGATGAACGGCAGTGTGCGGTAGTCGAAGAGCAGCACGTGGACGACGATCGTGCCGACTGGTTCCGGCGGTCCGCCCGGCACCGCGCTGACGCAGATCTGGCGATCCGCGTGCAGGACCCTGCGCTCATCCGACCCGAACGGGGTGGCCTCGCCGAAGACGTCCCACCCGCATCCCGAGGCGGCCTGCGGGGCCTGCCGGGCAACCGAATACTCGGGATAGTTCAGGGCGAAGCGGCTGACCAGTGCGCCCGACCTGTCATAGAGCTCGATCGCGGAGGTCAGGCGCGCACGGGCGAGCGCTGTCTGCCGCCAGACGAAGAACGCGCTGTCGGTGCGGGGCTCGGACGGGCGGGATCCGGCCTGGTCGCCCGCCACGAGCGCCGGGAGCACTCCGATAGCGTCGATCTCGCGCCGCGCTTCGGAGAGGTGATCCTGCAGCGTCTGCTGCTGGTGCTGCGCCTGGACCGCAAAACGCGCCGC
>JBBWZJ010000247.1:0-9212 GCA_039648985.1 Acidobacteriota bacterium
GGATCCATCACGAGCGGCGCGATGGGCGCGACAGCCTCGGGATACTTCGATTCGCGGAGCAGCCGAATCGCGCTGTACCGTACCTTGGCGTCCGGGTTCCGCAGGTTGCGGATCACATCGTCGTACCGCGCCTGCTGCGCGGCCGCAGAGACGCCGATCATGAGAAAGGCACACAGCGAGACGCTGATTGTTCGGGTCATGGAAAATCCGGGGGGAGTGCCACCATTGTAGGCCTCCTGCCGGCACAGTCAAGGACCGTCGACGGATTTGTGCAAAAACAGGCAACGCCGCGGCCGGCGCCTCGACCGCACTGGCGGCCGGCCTATGCCCGCTCGATCCCGTAGGCGTTCGCGCGACCGACCGCCAGCACGTCCTTGAGGTAACGTCCGGTGTGGGACTCCGGGACGTTGATGATCTGCTCCGGCGTGCCTGCGGCGACGAGATGGCCCCCTTCATCGCCCCCTTCGGGACCCAGATCCACAATCCAGTCGGCGGTCTTGATGACGTCCAGGTTGTGCTCGATGACGAGCAGGCTGTGGCCGGCCTGCAGCAGCTTCCGGAATGCGGCCAGGAGCTTGGCAATGTCGTCGAAGTGGAGCCCCGTCGTGGGTTCGTCGAGGATATAGAGGATGCGGTCGCCGGTGTGCGACGACAGGTGCGCGGCAATCTTGATCCGCTGCGCCTCGCCGCCGGACAACGTGGTGGCGGGCTGACCCAGTCGGAGGTAACCGAGCCCGATCTCGTCCAGCACCTGCAGCCGGCGAAGGACCTTCGGCGAGCTGCTGAAAAACGTCAGCGCCTCCCTGACCGTCATGTCGAGCACCTGGTCGATGTCGCGGCCACGGTATTTGACTTCGAGCACCTGCGCCTTGAAGCGCTTCCCTTCGCAGTGCTCGCAGGGGACGAACACGTCCGCCAGGAACTGCATCTCGACCTTGACGACCCCTTCCCCTTCGCACGCCTCGCATCGTCCGCCGGGCACGTTGAACGAGAAGTGGCTGGCCGTGAGTCCGCGGGCGCGCGCGTCCTTCGTCTGCGCGAACAGCTCACGGATCGGATCGAAGGCCTTGAGGTACGTCACCGGATTGGATCGCGGCGTGCGGCCGATCGGATTCTGATCGACGAGGACGACGTCTGTGACGAACTCCGCCCCTTCGAGGCGCCGGTGCGCGCCGACCGGGCGATCCCAGTCCCCTTTCGCCTTCTTCAGCGCGGCGTAGATGACGTCGTGGACGAGGGTACTTTTGCCCGACCCGCTGACGCCTGTCACCGCAGCCAGGACGCCGAGCGGGATCTCGACGTCGACATGCTTCAGATTGTGCTCGGAGGCGCCGAGCACGCGCAGCTTCTGGGTCGTGGGCTTCCGCCGCGCGGCCGGCACGGGGATCGCGAGCTCGTCGCGCAGGTACTTCGCCGTGAGCGAACGCGGCTCGTGGAGCAAGTCCTGCAGCGTCCCGCTGAAGATGACGCGTCCGCCCTGCTCGCCTGCGCCCAGACCCATGTCCACGACGGTGTCGGCCACCTTGATCATGTCCGCATCGTGCTCGACCACGAGGACCGTGTTCCCCTGGTCGCGCAGCTGCCGCAGTATCTTGATGAGCCGCTCGTTGTCGCGGGAGTGCAGCCCGATCGACGGCTCGTCCAGCACATACAAGGTGTCGACCAGCGCCGAACCGAGCGAGGTCGCGAGGTTGATCCGCTGCGATTCGCCACCCGACAGCGTCGACGAGAGCCGGTCGAGCGTGAGGTAGTCGAGGCCGACATCCCGCAGGAACCCCAGCCGCTTGCGGATCTCGCGCAGCACCTTCTCCGCGATGGCGGTTTCTTTCTCCGACAGGGTCAGGTCCGCAAAGAACTGATCGACGTCGCGGACCGTCAAGCCGCACACCACGTCGATCGTCCGGCCGCCGACCTGCACATCCCGCGCTTCGCGGCGCAGCCTGGCGCCTGTACAGTCCGGACACGTGAGGTACCCGCGATAGCGGCTGAGGAAGACGCGGACGTGGACCTTGTATTTCTTGCGTTCCAGAAAACGGAAAAACCCCTTCACCCCGTCGAAGCCGGACCCATCCCCCTCGGTGACGAAGCGTTTTTCCTCGTCGGTCAGATCCGCCCAAGGGACGTCGAGCCGCACGCCTCTCGGCTTGGCGGCGCGCTTCAGATCCGCGAGGTGCGCCCGGTAGTGCGGTTTACTCCACGGCTCGATGGCATTCTGGGCAATCGACTTCGTCGGGTCGGGCACCACGAGACTCATGTCGAGCTCGATGATGTTCCCGAAGCCGTGACAGACAGGGCAGGCCCCGAACGGATTGTTGAAGGAGAAGAGCCGCGGCTGCGGCAACTCGTATGGAATGCCGCACTCGCGGCATTCGAACCGCTCGCTGAAGCGATGCACGGCGGCGGACCCGGTTCGTTCGGCCGACGGAACTTCCATCGCGAACGCCGCCCCGCCCCCTTCCGTGTACGCCGTCTCGATCGAATCCGTGAGGCGGCCGCGCACGTCGCCTTCGACCTTCACGCGATCGACGATCACCTGCAGGGTCGCGCGATCCTTGAGCGTCGCGGGATCGACGTCCTCGAGCGTCACCGTCTGCCCGTCCACGTACAACCGGCCGAATCCCTTGCGGCGCAGCGCAGCGAGCGTCTCGGCGACCGGATCGACAAGGTCCGGCAACTCCGGCTGTGGAGACGACGCCTCGTCGGGATCGCTGTTTTCTGCCGCCGCGGCCTCCTCGTCGTCGGCCGTCTGTTCGCGGGTCAGCGGCGGCGCCGTGACGACCGGCATGTCGAATCCGAGCAGGAGGCGCGTGCCGTCGGG
Source organism: Acidobacteriota bacterium (assembly GCA_039648985.1). Lineage (GTDB taxonomy): Bacteria > Acidobacteriota > Vicinamibacteria > Vicinamibacterales > 2-12-FULL-66-21 > JALZOC01. The sequence continues at coordinate 2,819 of JBBWZJ010000247.1, forward strand.
GAGCGCGCCGAGACGGCGCGCGACAACTTCGGCCGTCTCCCGAATGACCTCGCGACCGCAGTTCCGGCAGTACGTGCGGCCGACGCGCGCATACAGCAGCCGCAGATAATCGTGAATCTCGGTCGTGGTGCCGACCGTCGAACGCGGATTGCGGATGCTGTTCTTCTGGCGGATCGCTATTGCCGGGCAAATCCCCTCGATCGCGTCCACGTCGGGCTTTTCCATCCGCTCGAGAAACTGCCGGGCGTACGCCGAGAGGGACTCGACGTAGCGGCGCTGCCCTTCCGCGTAGATCGTGTCGAAGGCAAGCGACGATTTGCCCGATCCGCTCACCCCTGTCATCACGATCAGGGACCGGGTCGGCAGCGTCAAATCGACGTTCTTGAGATTGTGCGTCCGGGCACCGCGGATGCTGATCTGCGCCCGCCGCGTCTGGGTGGTGATCGTCGCCATGTCTGTGAAGGGGGTCGGGGAATCCCCGAACAGTCCATCGTAGCGCAGGGGTTGGACCGCATCAACCTCGACGGCATCATTTGTGCTATTTTGTTTGGGCTTGTCGGCGGCGAGGCGAGGCGGACGGTCCGCCCGCTTTGTCGCTCGACTCAACCAAGAGGGGGCTGTGTCAGTCCGTCTGTTTATCGGCAACCTGCCGTACGCCGCGTCGGAGCCGGAATTACGCGAGCATCTATCGAGCGTCGGTGAACCCACCCAGATTGTTCTCCCGGTAGACCGGGAAACCGGCCGTCCGCGAGGTTTCGCATTCGTGGATTACGCGGATCGAGCCGTTGCCGAAGCGGCGATCAGCCGGTTCGACCAGCAACCCTTCAAGGGCCGGCCTCTGGCGGTGAGCGAAGCGCGCCCGCGCGAGGAGCGTCCGGCCGGCGCGCCGCGGCCGGGCGGCTACAGCAGCGCGCCTCGTCCTTCAGGGCCTGGCGGCGGCAGCAGCGGCGGCTTCGCGCCGCGCCCGAGCGGCTGGGCGCCGCGGCCCTCCGAGGCCGGCGGCGGTGCGCCGTCCGGCACGCGCAGCCGGAACTTCGGGCCGGACGCCCCGCCCAAGAACAAGCGGAAGGCGCCACGCAAGGACGGCGACCGCGGGCCCAAGGGTCCCATCAAGGAACGTCCCGTGAGCCGGCTGTACGAGAACGACGAGGACTGGCGCAACGAAAAGCCCGAGGAGGACATCGACGACATCGCGACGAGCGCGAAGGCGGAGCCCGAGGCCGATCTGGACGACGAATAGCGTCGTCCGCAGCGCGAGAGGATTCAGCCATGCAGACACACGTCAAAGTGCTGGGCGTTCTGTACCTGGCAGTCAGCGCCGGGTTCCTCGTCCTCGCATTCTTCCTGCTCCTCGTCATGGGAGGCACGGCCGGGATCGTCGGAGCGGCTGCCGATGCGGAAGACGCCGCGATTGCGATCCCGGTACTCGGCATCGCGGGCACCGCCCTCGCGATCTTCCTCGTGACCTTCGCACTCCCGGGCCTGGTCACCGGCTACGGCCTGCTCAACTTCAAGCCGTGGGCGCGCATTCTCGGCATCGTCCTTTCGGCACTCAACCTGATCAACATTCCATTCGGGACGGTTCTCGGGGCGTACGGACTCTGGGTCCTGCTGAGCAGCGACACGGAGCGCCTGTTCGAGAATCGCCCGACAGTCACCTCAACCCCGATCTGACGCGCCGCTGGCCTTTCCGCGTACCAGAGCGTACCGAAGCACAGCTTTTGCATCGTCACTCACCATGCCGGAGAGTGGTGCTTCTGGCCCTGTGACTGTGACGGGGTCGCACACGTCTACGCCACAATGGCAAAGCTTTGAAGTTCGCATGCGCCGGCGCCGCGCGGAGCGCTGCCTCGTCCGTGCGGATCTCGCGTTTCATGCCGGTTTTGTGGACGAGGCGCGCGCCGCAACAGACGAGGCGAGGGATCTCGACCCCGACCTGCCGGCCCTGGTCGCGATGGAAGCACTGCTCGGCGGAAAGCCGGCTGAGCTCGAGCTGCCCCGGCAGTTTGATACTGTCGAGCCGCCTCCGATTGCTTCAGACCATGCAGAAACGCGTCGGCAGGCGGCGGCTCCGGTCGAGGTGGAGTGGTTAACAGGCGCAACTTCGCCGGCCGTGGACCCACCCCTGCACGTCGACGTTCGCAAGGCGAGTGTCCTTGGTCCCAAACGGAAAAAAACGCGTCCGCAAGTGGCAGCGCCGGTCGAGGTGGAAGCGCTACCCAGCGCAACGCCTCGCGCGGACCTGCCCCTGCACGTCGACATTCGCAAGCCCGCTCCCCTTGTTTCAGACCGCGGAGAAACGCGGCGCCGCCCGCCGTACCCGGTGGCGCTTGCGCTCGGGTGCGCTTGTGTCGCCCTCGTGGCGGCCGCCTCGTTGGGCTGGCACGCAGTGTTGCGGCCGCCGGCGCCGGAACCTGCGAACACGGCGCTCCGGGGGAATGTCACTCTCCCGGCGGATCCAGTGCTCGATACAGCACCGCCGAGCGCCAGCTCTGCCATCGCCGAAACCGCCCCCGTCGAAACGCCGGCGCCCGAGCCGGAGCCGTCCGCAATATTGACTTCGGGGGAAACACGATCGGCAGTACGCGAAGCTCCGCGGAGGGATGATGCGGTCAGGCCCGCACTCGAACCTTCGCGGAGGGACGATGCGGTCAAACCGCCGCCGGCTGCCCCGCCGACGCGATCCGAACGCGGGCTGACGGAGGGGACTCCCGCCCCGCGGTTCACCGCGACGCCTTCGATCCCGGCGTCCACATCCGCTGCGGATCCGGGCCCGCGACGCGAGCGCGAAGAACCAGTGCCATCATTCAAGCCCCCGGCTGTCGAGCCGGTGCCCCTCTCGGCTTCAGCATTGCCCGCCACGGGATCGATTCCCGCCGCGCCGGAGCCTACACCGGCGGCTCCGAGCCGGGCGCGATCGCCCGAGCCTGCTGCCGCGGTCGTGGATCCGCAGGCGGCAATTCGCGCGACGCTCTCGCGTTACGAAGCCGCATACAGCGGACTCAACGTCTCGGCCGCGCGCGCGGTCTGGCCCGCCGTGGACGAACGCGCACTCGCCCGCGCCTTCGACGGACTGGCGTCGCAGCGGGTTGCCCTCGAAAAGTGCGATGTGGCGGTGAGCGGCACGACCGCACGCGCGACCTGCTCCGGCAGCGCCGACTGGACACCGAAAGTGGGCGGCGGACAGCGCCACCAGAATCGCCGGTGGGCCTTCGAGCTCGCGAACGCAGGCGGGACGTGGCAGATCGTCAGGGCGGAGACGAGATAGGTCTCAGTAACAGCTGTCAGCTATCAGCTCCCGGCTTCCCACTTCCGGCTTCCGGCTTCCAGCTTCGCACTCGAACACAATTCGCACCGAACGTAAATACCGTTTCGCTTTCTTTGAGTTCCGCTGCAATTGTTCACACCTGCCTTAATCGTGGTGGTGTGCAACAGCATCAACGCTGAAGCTGAGAGCTGAAGGCTGAGAGCTAGCTGGCGCCGCAAGCCTTCAGAACGCGTATTCCAGGCCAAGCGTCGGCGTCAGCGGCGCCGTGAGCCCGCGCTTGGCCATGGCGAAGGATACGTGCCCGCCGAGCACCAGCGTCCCGGTCATGTTCCATTTGAATCCGGCGACCGCTGACGCGAGGGTGACGGGCGACGTTCCCGCGGTGAGCCGCAGAATATCCAGACGGTCGATTGTCGGATGCGGGCTGGCGACAAGGTTGACGTCGTGGAGATCCGACACATGGCGGCGGAGGACTTCTCCCGACACCGTCACCCGTGGGCTGACCGCGACAGACGCCGCCGCCGCGGCCGACCATTCGGGCGAGATGCCGCCGCGGAGGAACGATGCATTCCCGTGCAGCGCAAACGCGCCCTGCTCGAGCGATCCGATGCCGATGAAGCGGTAGGATGTCGTCCCGGTCCCAAGCAGATTCTCCGCGTCGCCGGTAGGGAGCCGCACTTCGGTGGCGGCCGCGATGCCGCCGTTCGGGCGTGCCACGAGCGTGTACTTGGCGCGGACCGCGACATCGGCAATCCCGCTGGCTGTTCCCGTGGCGGAGGCCTGCAAGAAAGTGCTGCCGCGGTACAAATTCACGCGCTGTCCGTCAACGGATACCCGCGCGAACGGCACGGCGCCGCCTATCTCGAGCCGATTCGTCACGCCGACACTGCCGAAGAACGTCATCGTGCTGCTGCGGATCTGCAGGGTGAGCGATTCGGTGTCGAATGCCGCGGGCTCGTCGCGAAAGCGCCTCGCGACAGTGACGAGCGTCCCGTCCCGCAGATCCTCGCCGTCGAGCTCGTCGAACCCGGCGCTCGTCGCCGACACTCCGAACGTCGCGCGGCCGCGCCCGGGCGTCAGCGCGCGCTCCACGAAGAACGGCCCGAAGCTCTCGGTTGCACGCTCCACCGTGCCGAGTTGCGGATTCAGCCGGTACAGGAATCCGCTCGACGATGTGGCGAGGGGCGCCGACGTGAGGTTCACCAGCAGGGCGCGCGAGATGGTGTCGCGGGCCGCTTCCGCCGCGGCGCGGTCCCCGGCGATGTCATCGGTAGGAACCGCCTGGTTCGTGACGAGAAATCCGACGACGTCGCTGACCGTGGTCTGGGCGCGCGCCGCCGGAGAGAACGCCGGCGCGACGAGCATGGCCGCGAGAAGAACTGCACTGCGAAAATTGAGCTTCATCATTCGATCCGCTTGCCGTCTCCACGATCGTTCTTGAGCGTGACCTTCTCGGCGCGGACACGCCCGGAAGACATGAGCACGCCCTTGATATCGACGTCAGTGCCGTTGCGGAGGTCGGTGCAGTCGCCCTTGATGAAGTCAGTATCCGGCAGCGCAAAGACCTCGCGGCCGTCGACCCTGAAGGCAACGATCGGACACACTCCAATCAGCGAGCTCACCGTCCCGCTCAAATCGATCGGCCGCCCTGGCGTCGGGGCCGGCGCCGGGGCGGGCGCCGGCGTGGGGGTCGGCGTTGGCGCGGGCGTTGGTGCAGGAGTCGGCGTGGGCGCTGGTGTCGGGGCTGGCGCAGGCCCCGGTGACGGCGCGGGCGCGGCAGCTGGCGATCCTTGCGAGGTAGTCACGCGCTCACCGGCGACGACCACTATCAGGGTGCGAGGGCCGCCGGTATTCGGCGCAACCGCAATGCTGACGGTCGCACTGCCGCGGCCGCTGCCCGGGCTGACACTCGCCCAGGGCACTTCGCTGCTGGCTGTCCAGCTGCACATCGCGTGCGTGCGGACCTCGATCGGCAGCTGCGCACCGGCTGGTGCGACGGTCTCAGGTGCGGCGGACACCTCGAACCGGCACGGCGCAGGGTCCTCCGCGACGGTGACGTGCTGATCGCCTACGGCAATCGAGCCCTGACGCGCAACGGGATCCGCATTCGGCGCCACCCGGTAGTTGACCGTCCCCTCGCCCTGCCCCTGCGCCGGAGACGTGAACGCGATCCACGGGGACTGCGACACCGCGGTCCAGGTGCACTCGCGCGCGACGCCGATCGACAGCGTTCCGGATCCGCCGCTCGGCCCGAAGGACGCAGGCGCACCGGTCAGGGACTTGTCGCACCGACTGCCGCTCGGGCTGGTTATGGTCGTGGTCGCCGAGTGGCCGCAGGCGGACGCCACCAGCGCGCCGAGAAGGCTGGCGTATAGCAGAGCTCTGGGCAGACGACTCACGATGAGGTGCAATGCAGGAAGGTCGCCAGCCCGGGCCGTATTATGATCGGCAACGGCGCCGCCGTTTTTCATGTCTGTTCCCGCATCCGCTGACCGACCGGTCCGGTGGTTGGTTGTTCTCTTCTCTTTATTCCCGTTCATCGCCACAGCCAGCTGCGCGGTCGAGCACCGGCTCGTCCACCTCCCCGACCAGGCCGTAGCGTCGGAACCCATCCGCTGGTTCAGTCCGTCAGAGGACAGCGATTGCCGACAGCTCGAGCGTTGGCGGTCCGCCGTCGGTCCGCCTGTCGTCAGAGCCGGCTACTCCGATTGGATGCCGGCAGCCGACGAATTGACCATCGTCAGCTGGAATGTCGCTGTTGGCGCCGGCGATCTGCCGCGGCTCGCGGCGACGCTGCCAAGATCACGGCCCGTCGTGCTGCTGCTTCAGGAGGTCTATCGAGGAGGTTCGGAGGTGCCGGACGCGCTTCCGTCCCGATCCGTCTATGCGCGACGGCTCGGGGGAGCCCTCGCACATTACGAGCAGATAGAACCTGTTGCCGCGGCGCTGGGCCTTTCGCTCTACTACGTGCCGTCGATGCGGAACGGCGGCGCCGCGCCGCACGAGGATCGCGGGAACGCGATTCTCTCGAGCCTGCCGCTTACCGATCTCGCGGCGTACGAGCTGCCCTTCGAACGCCAGCGGCGCGTCGCGCTGGGCGCGACGATCGCCGGCATCACGTCGGAC
>JBBWZJ010000283.1:0-29288 GCA_039648985.1 Acidobacteriota bacterium
GCCGCGCGGACGGCGGGACGGACAGCGGCCCGGCGGTCCGCGAGGCGTGCTCGACTCGGGAGTGGCGACGAATTAACATGCGAGGGTTCGTCCGGTGCGGTTGAGATCTCGCGGACGCTCGGAGGGCTGATGATCGAGGGGCAGTCACAGGGGGACGACGTGCGGACGCTGACCGGCATCAGCGGTCTCGACTTCCTGCTGGACGGCGGCCTCCCCGCGCACCGGCTCCACCTCGTCGAAGGGGACCCCCGCACCGGCAAGACCACGCTGGCGCTGCAGTTCCTCATGGAGGGCCGCGCCCGGGGCGAAACCTGCCTCTACGTGGCGCTCTCCGAGACGGCGACCGAGCTGCGGGGCGTGGCGGCGTCGCACGGATGGACGCTCGACGGCCTCGAGCTATTCGAGCTGTCGCGTCCCGAGACCAGGGACCCCGACGAGCAATACACGCTCTATCACCCGTCCGAAATCGAGCTCGGCGAGATGATCAAGGCCGTGGTGGAGATCATCAATCGGGTCGGGCCGACCCGCGTCGTGCTCGATTCACTCTCGGAGATGCGTCTGCTCGCGCGTGATTCCCTGCGCTACAGGCGCCAGATTCTCGCGCTGAAGGAGTACTTTGCAGGCCGGGACTGCACCGTGCTCATGCTCGACGACCACACCTCCGCCGACAACGACCTCCAGCTGCGGAGCATCGCGCACGGGGTCATCCTGCTCGAGCAGACGCCGTACGAGTACGGCCGGTCCCGCCGGCGGATCCGAATCGTGAAGCTCCGCGGGGTCGGAGCCAAAGAGGGCTTTCACGACTTCAGGATCCGGCGTGGCGGCCTGGTCGTGTTCCCGCAGCTCGTCTCGGAGCGCAAGAGCAGGAGGGCTGACGGGGTCCTGTCGAGCGGCGTGCCGGAGCTCGATCGCCTTCTTGGCGGCGGCCTGACATGGGGTACGACGACGCTCTTCATGGGGCCCGCCGGCGTGGGGAAGTCCACTCTCTCGGCGCAATACGTAACCTCGGGCGCCGACGTCTCCGCGGCAGTCTATCTGTTCGACGAGCGGCGCGAAACCTTCATCGAGCGGTGCGAGGCGCTCGGGATGGGTATCAGGGAGCGGGTGGCGTCCGGCCAGCTGTCGATCGATCAGATCGAGCCCGGCGAGCTGTCTCCCGGCGAGTTCGCGCACCGGGTGCGCGCGCGGGTGGAGGAGGACGGATGCCGCGTGGTGCTCGTCGACAGCCTCAACGGTTACCTGAACGCGATCCCCACGGGCCACGCGCCGCTCGTGCGCATGCACGAGCTCGTCGCCTTCCTCAACGATCGCGACGTCGCGACCCTGCTGACGGCCGCACAGCACGGGATGATGGGCGCGCAGATGGTCTCCCCGATCGACGTCAGCTACCTGGCCGATGCGGTGGTGCTGTTCCGGTTCTTCGAGGCCGAAGGCATGGTTCGTAAGGCGATTTCCGTCGTGAAGAAACGGACAGGCGCGCACGAAACCACGATCCGTGAGTTCGCGATCGGTCCGGATCGGATCCGGGTCGGCGAGCCGCTGTCGCAGTTCCACGGCGTGATGACAGGAGTTCCCCAATACCGCGGCACGTCGGGTCCGTTGCTCCAGGACGATGAACGACCGCGTCAGTGATGTCGAGCGGCGCGTTCTGGTGTTTGCGCCCATCGGGCGCGACGGGGCGCTGACGCGCGAATTCCTGACCCGCGCGGCGATCCCGTCCGTCGTGTGCGCCTCGGTTGACGCCGTCTGCGTGGAGCTCGCCAACCAGGCCGGCGTCATCATCCTGACCGAGGAAGCGCTGGACGCGCCCGGTTTTCCGAACCTGACCGCCGCGCTCGACCGGCAGCCCGCGTGGTCCGACATCCCCGTGATCATGTTCGCCGGCGGCGAGCGTCCGACCGCCTCGCGCATGCTGGGCGTCGTCGAGGCGCTCCGGAACGTGACCGTCATCGAGCGCCCGATCCGCGTCGCCGCGGTCGTGAGCGTCGTGCGCGCGGCGCTGCGCGCCAGGCTTCGCCAGTATCAGATGCGGGACACCCTCGTGGCGCTGCGGGCGGCGCGATCGGAAGCGGAGGCCGCGAGCCGCCTGAAGGACGAGTTCCTTGCCACGCTCTCGCACGAGCTGCGGACCCCGCTGAACGCCATCCTCGGATGGACGAGCATGCTGCGCCACGGGCAGGTGGAGCCCGGCCAGGTCTCTCACGCGCTCGAGGTGGTGGAACGGAATGCGCGGGCCCAGGCGCAGCTCATCGAAGACGTGCTCGACATGGCCCGGATCATCACGGGCAAGTTGCGGATCGAGCTGACGCCAACCGCGCTCGGCCCGATCCTCGAAGCCGCCGTGGAAGCGGCTCGTCCCGCCGCGCTGGCGAAGCACATCGAGATCCGCATGGACGTCCGGGAAGTTCCCGCGATCCGCGGTGATGCGGGCCGGCTGCAGCAGGTCCTCTGGAACCTGCTGTCGAATGCCGTCAAGTTCACGCCGCCGGGCGGACACGTGGCCGTGTCGCTCGGCCTGGCCAGCTCGGAGGCGCTGGTCACGGTGTCGGACAGCGGTCCCGGGCTCGCCCCCGAGTTCCTGCCGTTCATCTTCGATCGGTTCCGCCAGGCGGATCAGAGTGCGACGCGCGGGCACGGCGGGCTCGGGCTCGGCCTGTCGATCGTGAAGCACCTCGTGGAGCTGCACGGCGGCAGCGTGCGCGCCGAGAGCGCCGGCCCCGGACGCGGCGCCACTTTCAAAGTCTCGTTGCCGATTCCCGTGCTGATCGAGACCCCCATCGAACGCCAGACGAGCGAGCTGCCGCGCGACGCGTTCGCGATGCGGTTCAACGGTCAGCGGATTCTTGTCGTGGATGATGATGCGGCCACCCGGGAGCTCCTGGCGCAGCTCTTCGAACGGACCGGCGCGACGGTGGAGACGGCGGGATCGGCCCGTCTGGCGCTTTCCACCATTGCCCGCACGCCGCCGACGCTGCTCATCGCCGACATCGGCATGCCACACGAAGACGGCTATGCGCTCATGCGCCGGGTTCGACGTCTTCCCGGGCAGGTGCGGACCGTTCCAGCCATTGCGCTTTCGGCGTACACGCGGGCGGAAGACCGCGACGCCGCGCGCGACGCCGGGTTCACGCGCTTCATCGCCAAGCCCGCGACCCCTCAGCAGATCCTGCGCGCCGTGGACGAATTGCTGACTGCCGACGAGCCTGCGTCGTAGCCGGCGGAACTGTCGGGCTGTCCCGGCGCTGACGCATCCCGGTGGCGCGCTAAAATACAGGGATGGTTCGATTGATGTCGAGGGGGTGGCCGCGGACCGGCCGAGCAGGGCTCGTTGGTGCCGCGATGGTGATCGCTCTCGGGCTGACCGCCTCCAGGAGCTTTGCCCAGCTGCCGGATGGACCGGGGAAAGACGCGCTCGTCAGGGTCTGCAGCACCTGCCATGAAGCCAATCGCGCGGCGGCGTTCCGGCTGACGCGAGAAGGGTGGGAATCGACCGTCGCCGACATGAAGTGGCGCGGTGCCAAGGGCACCGACGAGGACTTTGCCGCGATTGTCGACTATCTCGCCACGAACTTTCTCGGCGAGGCCGCCCCGAAACTGAACGTCAACCGGGCGACGTCGATCGAGCTCGAGTCCGTGCTGTCGCTCCTGCGGAAGGAAGCCGCCGCGGTGATTGCGTACCGCGACAAAACGGGCGGGTTCAAGAGCATCGACGATCTCAAGAAAGTGCCTGGCGTCGACTTCAAGAAGATCGAGGCCGCCAGAGACCGGATCAGTTTCTAGCGGGCGAGTGCAGACTTCGAGGCCCCATGCGCATCCTCATCCTGCTCGGCGTTGCCGCAACGCTGCGTTTGGTGTCCGCCGTGGATATCGGCGCGCAGGATCCCGTATTTCGAAGCGGCGCGAGGACGGTGGCGGTGTACGTCACCGTGTCCGATGCGCAGGGCAGGATCGTGCCCGACCTCACGCGCGAGGACTTCGAGGTCTACGACAACGGCAAGCCGCAGACGATCACGCTCTTTGAGAGCGGCGTGCAGCCGATCACGATCGTGCTGATGCTCGATCGCAGCGGCAGCATGATCAGCAACTTCCGGCTGGTGCGATCGGCCGCCGAGCAGTTCGTCTCGCAGCTGTTGCCCGGAGACAAGGCGCGCATCGGCAGCTTCTCGAACCGGATCCAGCTGGATCCCCAGACGTTCACGAGCAGCAAGCGCGACCTGATTGAAATCCTCAGGACCGAGCTCCAGGACGCCGGCCCGACGCCGCTCTGGAACGCGGTCAACGTCGCGATTACGGCGCTGCAGCACCAGGAAGGCCGCCGTGTGATCCTCATGTTCACGGACGGCATCGATCGCCCGATGAACAGCCACAGCATCAGCCTCAATGAGGTGATGAAGAACGCCGAGGAACACGACGTGATGGTGTTCACGATCGGCCTCGAGAGCCGCAGCTATTTTCCCGCCCGGCGCGGCGGCGTCGGGCGCGGACCGAGTGTGGGGGCGATGGGCACGCCGGGCGGCGTGGGTCAGCCGCCGGAGTTCGAGAAGCCGGACGCGGGGCTGCCGCGCATCGCGCTTGCCACGGGCGGCGGCTACTTCGAATTGACGTCCGCGAACAATCTCGGCGCCACTTTTACACGCGTGGCCGATGAGCTGCACAGGCAGTATTCACTCGGGTTCACGCCTGCGGCGTTCGACGGCAAGACCCACCGCCTTGAAGTCCGAGTGCGGCGGCCGGGGCTCAAGCCGCGCGCGCGCAAGACGTATGTCGCGCGGCCGGACGTGTTATAGCGGCCCACGGCCGCACGGGGAAACGCAGGCATGTGCAGGAACATCAAACCGTTGTTCAACTTCAGCCCTCCCGCCACCGCTGACGAAGTGCGCGCATCGGCGCTGCAGTTCGTCCTCAAGGTGAGCGGCTTCACGAAACCGTCGAAGGCGAACGAAGAGGCCTTCAATGCCGCCGTCGAGGAGGTGACCGCCGCGGCGGCCCGCCTGGTCGCGTCGCTCGTCACCGTCGCGCCGCCGAAAAGCCGCGAGGAGTTCATCGCGAGGGCGCGCGAAAAGGCCGCCGAGCGGTACGCGCGCGTCGAGCCTCGACCCCTCACCCGGTGAGTACGCACGACCCTCGCGCCGGCCGGGCTCCCCGCGTCCGATATAATCGTCCTGCGTGAGCAGGCCCAAAATCGCTCGCAATATCCTCGAGGTCATCGGCCACACGCCGATGGTGCGCCTGAACAGCATCACCCGCGACGTTCAGGCGACGGTGCTCGCCAAGCTCGAGACGTTCAATCCGGGCAATTCCATCAAGGATCGCATGGCGATCCGCATGATCGAGGACGCCGAGAAGGCCGGGCTGCTGAAACCCGGCGGAACGATCATCGAAGGCACGTCCGGGAATACGGGCATGGGGCTCGCCATTGCCGCGATCGTGAAGGGCTACAAGTGCATCTTCACGACGACGGACAAGCAGTCGAAGGAGAAGGTCGATGCGCTCAAGGCGTTCGGCGCCGAGGTGATCGTCTGCCCGACGAACGTCGATCCCGAGGATCCGCGCTCCTATTACGCCGTGTCTTCCCGCCTCGAGAAGGAAGTCCCAAACTCCTGGAAGGCCAACCAGTACGACAACCTGTCGAACACCGCGGTCCACTACGAGCAGACAGGTCCCGAAATCTGGGAGCAGACCGACGGCCGCGTGACGCACCTCGTCGTCGGCGTCGGCACCGGCGGAACGATCAGCGGCGTCGGCCGATACCTGAAGGAACGCAACCCCAGGGTGAAGGCGTGGGGCATCGACACGTACGGCTCCGTGTTCAAGAAGTACAAGGAAACCGCGATCTTCGACAAGAACGAGATCTACCCCTACATCACCGAAGGCATCGGGGAAGACTTCCTTCCGCAGAACGTGGACTTCTCCGTCATCGATCACTTCGAGAAGGTCACCGATAAGGACGCCGCGTTGATGACGCGCCGCATCGCGCGTGAAGAGGGCATCTTTGCGGGCAACTCCGCGGGATCCGCGATGGCCGGGCTCCTGCAGCTCAAGGAGCACTTCACGAAAGACGACATCGTCGTTGTCATCTTCCACGACCACGGCTCGCGCTACCTCGGCAAAATGTTCAACGACGAGTGGATGCGGGAAAAGGGCTTCATCGAGAAGTCGGGCATGACCGCGCGCGACCTCGTGGCCTCCGGCCTTTCGGGCGAACTGCTGGCAATCGAGGGCACTGAACCGGTCGAGACCGCGGTAAAACTCATGGGGGAGCACGACTTCTCCCAGATTTCCATCACCCGCGACAAACGGCTGGTTGGTTCGCTGAACGAGACACATCTCTACGAACAGCTGGTGGGGGATCCTGCGGTGAAGTCGCAGCCGGTCGAGTCCATCATGCAGCCGGCCTTCCCGTTCGTGGACATCTCGACCCCGGTCGATCTGCTGTCGACGATGATTACCCCGGCGAACCCGGCGGTGCTCATCCGCGACTTCAAGACCGAGAAGACGTTCATCATCACGCGCTCGGACGTGATCCGGGTACTCTGAGCGCCACTCCTCGGACGCGGCCCCCGGGCCGCGACGGACGTTCCATTCATGCAGGGTCTGCGCAGCATTGTCGCGATCGTCGCGGGCTTCGGGTTCATGGCGTCCACCGCGACAGTGGGCGGCATCGTCACGACGGCACTGCTCGGAGCTGGGGCCCTGACGACGACGGCTGGCGGCGCGCGGGCCGCGTTCTACGTGGCGGCGGGCGTTGCCGTGAGCGCGCTCGGCGCGATTATCGGCGGCTGGCTGGCCGCGCGGATCGCGGCGCGGGCTCCGTTTGCGCACGCGGCCGCACTTGCGGTGTTGACGGGCGTGCTGGCCGCGCTCGCCGGGATCAGGGCGCCCGCTGGCGCGCAGCCCGCGTGGTACCCCGTTGTGATGGGCATCACAGCGGTAGCTGGCGTGCTGCTCGGCGGAAAGTTGCGCGCCGCGGCAGCAGGGCAGGGCCGTGATAGCGTAAGACACGTCGGGTGGGATACATCCAAATGAACATGATTGCTTCGGCTTGTCTCGTTGCGCTCGTCATGGCCGTACCGGCCGCGGCCCAGAACGCCGACATCATCGGAACATGGACCGTCAATGCGACGCTCGATACGGGTCCGATGCCTCCGTCCACGCTGACCCTGAAACGCGACGGAGCGAAAATCGTCGGCGTGCTCTCAGGCGAGCACGGCGACGTGCCGGTCGTGGCCACGGTCAAGGACAACGCCGTCACCGTCTCCTTCACCATCACGACCGATGATGGCCCCATGGCGTTGACGATGATTGGCACCGCCGATGGTGACTCGATGAAGGGTACGGCCGAGGTTGGCGGATCGCAGGTGCCCTGGACGGCAACGCGTCAACACGGTGTCGCCGCCCCAAGCGCGCCTCCGGACGGTCGCGCGGATCTCAGTGGGACATGGGAGATGGCGGTCGAAACCGCCGCCGGTTCCGGGACCCCGACGTTCGTGCTGAAGCAGGACGGCGACAAGTTGACCGGCCAGTACACGGGACAGCTGGGCGAGGCGCCGGTCACCGGCACAGTCAAGGGCGCGTCCGTCGAATTCGGCTTCGACATTTCCGTGCAGGGCACCACGCTGCACGTGACCTACGCCGGCACCGTCGAGGGTTCGTCGATGAAAGGCGCCGTCAAGCTCGCTGACCTCGGCGAGGGCACCTTCACCGGCAAGAAGAAATAGCGCCGCTGCGGCGGACGTTCCGCTCGGGGTGCGCCCCGGACACCACAACCGGATTTGGAACATTTTTTGTCATTCAACGATCTCAAACTTCACGCAAGCCTCCTCAAAGGCATCAAGGAGCTCGGATTCGTCCGGCCCACCGCCATCCAGGCAGACGCGATTCCGCCCGGGGTCGAGGGACGCGACGTGCTCGCGTGCGCGCAGACCGGCAGCGGCAAGACGGCGGCATTTCTGCTTCCCATCCTGAACAAGCTGATCGAGAAGCCGCGGGGCACCACCCGTGCGCTGGTGCTCGCGCCCACGCGTGAGCTCGCGGCGCAGATCCTGGCGGATCTCAACGATCTCGCGGTTCACACGCCGATCACCGGCGCGTCGATCTTCGGCGGCGTCGGGATGGGTCCGCAGGAACATGCGTTTCGCAGCGGCGTCGATGTGCTCATCGCGACGCCCGGCCGCCTGCTCGATCACCTCCGCGCCCCGTACGCGAAGCTGACGAATCTCGAGTTCCTGGTCCTCGACGAAGCCGACCGGATGCTCGACATGGGCTTCCTGCCCGAGATCCGGAAGATTCTCCGCTACGTCCCTTCGAAGCGGCAGACGCTGTTCTTCAGTGCGACGATGCCGCCGCCGATTGCCGCGCTGACGGGGGAGATGCTGCGCAATCCCGTGTCGATCCAGCGAGAGCGGCAGGCCGCGCCCGCCTCGGGGATCACGCAGGCCGTTTACCCGGTGTCGCAGGGGCTCAAGCCGGTCCTGCTCGTCACCCTGCTCCAGCGCGGGGACATCCGGCAGGCGCTCGTGTTCACCCGGACGAAGCACCGCGCGAACCGTCTCGCGGACCATCTCGTCAGGGCGGGCGTGCGTGCCGAACGCATCCACGGCAACCGGTCGCAGGCGCAGCGAACCGCCGCGCTCGAAGGCTTCAAGAGCGGACGGTTTCCGGTGCTCGTGGCGACCGACATCGCGGCGCGTGGCATCGACGTCGACGCACTCGGCCATGTCGTCAACTTCGACGTGCCGCTCGTGCCGGAGGATTACATCCACCGGGTCGGCCGGACCGGCCGCGCCGAAGCGACGGGGGACGCGTTCACGTTCGTGTCGCCGGAGGAAGAAGGCAACCTGCGCGACATCGAGCGCGCGATCGCCCGCCGGCTCCCGCGCGTCACGGTGCCCGATTTCGACTACAACGCGAGGACGCAGGCCAAGCTGGAGGTGCCGCTCGCGGAGCGCATCGCCGAGATCCGCGCGCGGAAACGCGACGAGCGGGCCCGCGCCGCCGTCAATGCCGCGCGGCGATCGGCGAACCAGCGTGGTCAGACGCCGCCGCCGGCATCGCCGCAGGCGCCCGGCCGATCGCACCACCCCGCCCGCCCGGGGGCGCACGGGCGTCCCTCGCGCTTCGGGGGCCCGCGCCGCGGCCCCGGCGGATCCGGAGGCCGGCCACCCCGCTCAGGCAGCTAAACCACAGTCTGTGTTATGCTTATCCGCCGGCCGCGAGTGGCGACTGGCGGATGGATTCCGGCGCGACGCGCCGTCTTGATGCCAGCGACTCCTGTCGAGTTCTCGCTCGAACTGACCCCGCGGGCCCGCGTCGACGTCTTCGACGTGCGCGGAGAGGTCTTCTCCCGCTACGGCGACGCCCTCAATCAATATCCGCGGGCGTTGTGCTGCTCCTTCCACACCACGGCGGGCTACCTCGATCAGGGGGTCGCTGCGCGACTCAATCAGGGCCCCGCGGGCGTGATGCCCTACATCGATCTGTTCAGGACGATGTTTCCGGAAGGCGCCGGATACGAACACGACAAGATCGAGCGGCGGACCGAGTTGTCGGAAGAACAGCGTCCGAGCGAGCCGCTGAATGCCGATTCGCATCTCGCGTTCATGGCCGGTGCGCTGCGGACGTGCGTCGCCTACCTGAACCGGCCCGGCGAGCCGATGTCCTTCATCGATCTCGACGGCGTGCACAAAGGGCAGCCGCGCACGCGTCGCACGAGCGTGCTCGGATATTCCGGCGAGGAGACCGTCGCCCAGGCGCGGATCGTCGTGCCGGTATCGGGCCACAGCATCGAGTCGGTCAATCTGAAAGATCCGCGGCTTGGCGTCTACGAGCAGTGTGCCGAGCTGCTCGCGGCGCACGCGGTCACCAAGGGCCGCATCCGCCTCTCGCTCGGTCCCGGCGAGCGGCACGCCGGGCTGACGGTCAACGAGTACGAAACGCTGCTGATGCGGCACGATTTGTCCGAAGTGCTGCGGGATCCCGTGCGGTTCATGGCCGAGAAGGCCGGCCACATGCTGGGTAATCCGCGGGCCATTCCCGCAAAGACGCTCGACTACGCGAAGTACGACCTGGTCCGCGTCTTCAACCGGCTGGTGGATGCGCTCGGGCTCCGCGAGTCGATGGTGGAAAGCGTCCTCTCACGCGCCATCGCGATGCCAGCCTCGCGGTTCCTGCGCATGAAGCGATCGGTCAGCCTGTTCGTGTCCGACCGCGAGGGGAACGGACGCGGCGCCATCGTCGAAGGCACGTACCAGAGCCCCATCCTCGTGCAGTGGCACAGAGGCGCGCGCCAGAAGCGCGTCCTCGACGTCACCCTCACCCGGTTCGTCTAGCGTCTCTGCGGGTCCGGGGCGCCCCCCAACATCAGGAGAGAGCCGCGACGCGGCGGAAGGCCGCGCTGCCGGCCGCCAGGTCCAGGTAGGCGCCTGACGCGGCGATGCACCCGTTCTCGAGGAGCAGCACGCGGTCACACCGCTCGATCGTCGTGAGGCGGTGCGCGACGACGACGATCGTGCGGGTTCCCCGGAGCCGATCGAGCGCTGCCGCCATCTCGCGCTCCGTCGCCGGGTCGAGCGAGGACGTGGCCTCGTCGAAGATGAGCAGCGCGGGCCGCGAGTAGAGCGCCCGCGCGATGGCGACGCGCTGACGTTCGCCGCCGGACAGGCGGGCGCCGCGTTCCCCCACCGCCGTGTCCAGTCCGTCAGGAAGGGCCGCGATCACCGCGTCCAGGTGCGCAATCGTCACAGCCGCTGCGAGCGCGTCCGGATCGATATGCGCGTCCGCCACACCGAGTGCGATGTTGTGGCGCAGCGTATCGTCGAGGAGGAACGGCGCCTGCGGCACGTAGCCGATGCTTCGCTGCCACGCGGCCTCGCGCCCTTCGATGGACACACCATCCACGGCAATCCGCCCGCTGGACGGCACGAGCAGACCAATGAGGATCTCCACCAGCGTCGTCTTGCCCGCACCGGTGACTCCGACGATCGCGACCGATTCTCCGCGCCCGACCGAGAACGTCACGTCCCGCAGCACCGGCGTGGGTGCACCCTCGTACGTGAAGGCAACCCCGGCAGCGTCGATCCGATCGCGCACCTCCAGCCTGTCTTGCATCTCCGCGCACCGCTCGGCCTCGTCGAGCTGACGCAGATCGCGCGCGAGCGATTCACTCGCGGAGAGGCTCCATCGAATCCTGCTCGTTTCCTGCGTAATGCGGTGCGCCGCGGGCACGAGCCGGAACCCGGCATACGCGTAAAGGCTGACGACAGGAAGGACGGCCCTGTCGCCGTGCGCGCCGTAGATGACGATCAGTGCCAGGAGGCCGCCGACGAACATCGTTTCGAGAAGGAGCCGCGGGATGGCGTCGATGACGCCGCGCCGGGCTTCGAGCGCCGCCCCCGCCCGTGCGTCACGTGCGAACGCGTCGATGAAGAACTGCGCGCGACCGAGGATCCTCACCTCCTTCAGGGCGCCGAGGCTGTGCTGCAGATGCCGGTAGAGCGCCTCCCCCAGCTCGAAGTGCCGCGCGCCTGCCCGGTGCTGGGCGCGCCGTCCAAGGCGCAGCGCGAGCGCGATCGCGACCGTCAGGATCATCGCAGCCGTTGTGACCGCGAGCGGGGCGGCGGCAAGCGCGACGGCGCAGAGCGCCAGCATCACCGCACCCTCGGTCATCACCGATGACGCGGCTTCGAACACGCCGAAAAACGGGCGCGTGCTGTCGCGGACGTTTTCGATGAGCCCGGCCGATCCGCGACGGAGATGGAATGGCCAGGGCGCTGTCATGTACGCGCGCAGCAGCCGGGTCGCCAGCGCGGCGCTGTCGGCGGCAACGATGCGCATGCGCCACCATGCCAGGATGACCAGGAGGACGTTCTTACTGACGTGAACGACGGCGGCGCAGGCGGCGAGCGTGACGAGCGCGCGTCCCTCGTCCACCCCGGTGATTTGGAGGCGGATGATGCCTGCGAGCCGCCCGCCCCCGCCGCTGCCGGCGCCAGGCTGCAGCATCGTCGTCAAGAGCGCGAAGACCAATGTCCCGGCGAGCCCTTCGAGCGTTGCAGCGAGTACTCCCAGCGGCGCGAGCGTCATCCACCGCATCCGGTCGGCGCGCGCCAGCATGCCGAAGCGCCGTACGACGTCAGCAACCATGCAGAGGCGATGGATCAGGCCGACCGGCGCCGTGCGGGGCTTCAGGGCCGCGGCGTTGCACGGCGCGGGGAATTCGCTGCTGCCCGGGGTGCGCAGTGCAGCGGCTTCGAGGCGTGGTGAGGCGCGTGTCCGCGGAGAGCGGCATCAGTCGAAGCGATCTTAGCTAGAGAGACTCGCAGCGCAAAGGACAAACCGGTCCACACGCTCGGCCCGCCGGCCGGTATCATGGGCGGGTGATCCGCGAGACACACGTCAGCGTCAACGGCCGATCGACCCGATACCTCGAGGCGGGAGCCGGGTGGCCGATAGTTCTCCTCCATGCGTTTCCACTCAATGCCGACATGTGGCGGCCACAGCTCGACCGCGCCCCCGAAGGGTGGAGGATGATCGCGCCTGACTTTCGGGGCTTCGGTCCGGACGCGCCGCTTGCCCCGGCCCACCCCGCACTCACGCTTGACGACCTGGCGGCCGACATCGATGCACTGCTCGAGGCACTGGGCATCGCGGAGGCGGTCATAGCTGGGTTGTCCATGGGGGGCTACGTCGCGTTCGCCCTGCGCCGCAGGTCGCCCGAGCGATTCACGAGGCTCGTGCTCGCCGACACCAGGGCCGAGGCCGATTCGCCCGAGGGCCGCGAAGCACGGTTAAAGATGATCGAGCTCGTCAAGGGCAGCGGCCCCGCGGCGGTCGCCGACCAGATGATCCCGAAGCTGCTTGGGACCACGACGCTTCAGACGCGACCCGAAGTGGCGGCCACGGTACGCCGGATGATTGAATCGGCGTCGGTCGGCGCGATTGCCGCCGCCGTCCAGGCGATGCTGACCCGACCTGACTCGAGCGCCGATCTGGAACGGATCTCCTGGCCTGCGCTCGTAGTCGTTGGCGAAGAGGACTCCATCACGCCGGTGGCGGATGCCGAATCGATGGGACGGCGCCTGCCCAGATCGCGCGTGGTCGTGCTGCCCGCGGCGGGCCATCTGTCGAATCTCGAGACCCCGGATGCTTTCTCCAAGGCGCTCGAGGATTTCCTGCTGTCCAGCATGTGAGCGCCCGGGTGGGCTAGGATCAGCAGATGTATCGACGCGCTCACCTGGTCCTGCTGATCTGTACCCTCTGTGGCGGCCTCATGACGCACAACGGGTCGCTCAGTGCCGCGCCCGGGGCGGGCCGTGAAGCGCAGGCCTCCGCCACCCCGGACGTGCTGCACCGCCCACTCGATCAGATTCTCGACGTGAACGTGCGCGACGGCCTGGTGTACTACCGGGCGCTCAAGTCCGAGCGCGGCCGCCTCGATCGGTATGCGGCGTCCTTGAACGTGCCGGCGGCCACGTACGAGGCCTGGCCGCGCGACGAGAAGATGGCGTTCTGGGTCAACGCGTATAACGCCTTCGTGCTGCAGACCGTCGTGGATCGCTACCCGATTCACGGCTCGAGTCCGGCGTACCCGGCGGACAGCATCCGTCAGATCCCGGGTGCATTCCAGTCTCTCCGTCACCGGGCGGCGGGCCGCAGTGTGACGCTCGACGAGATCGAGAAGACCGTCCTTCCCGAATTCAGGGAGCCGCGCCTCCAGCTCGCGCTGGGGCGGGGCGCGGTCGGCAGCGGGCGTCTGAGGAGCGAGGCGTACTCCGGCGCACGCATCGCCCAGCAGCTGGACGACATCCAGAAAGAGTTCGTGTCGGAGCGGACGATGTTGAAGATCGACAGGACGACAGGTGAGGTATCGCTCACGCCGATCCTGAGCTGGCACCAGGCCGAGTTCATCGCGGCGTACGACACAGGGGCGCAGGGGCCGCTCGCGCAGCGCTCGCCGATCGAGCGCGCGGCGGTGGCGTTCATCACCCCCAACCTGCTGCCGCTCGAGAAGGAGCTGCTGCAGAAAAACGAGTTCAAGGTGACGTATCACGCCTTCGACTGGCGGCTGAACGATCTCACGGGCGGACGCACGCAGTAGCCATGGACCTGTCGCTCACGGACAAGATTGCGGTCGTGACGGGGTCGAGCCGCGGCCTCGGACTCGCCAGCGCGCGAACCCTCGTGGCGGAGGGGTGCCGTGTGTGCATCTGCGCGCGCGGATCGGAACGCCTCGCCGAGGCGGCGGTCGAAGTCGAGGCCGCCGCACGGCGGCCCAACATGGTGATGGCGGTCCAGGCGGACGTCTCGACAGCGGACGGCATCGCGCTCGTCGTGGAGCGGACGGTCGAACAGTTCGGCGGGCTCGACATCCTCGTCAACAACGTGGGGCGCGCGGCCGGGTCCGGCCTGCTCGATACGTCCGACGCCGAGTGGCAGGCGGCGTTCGACGAAACGCTCTTTCCGGCCATCCGCGCCTCCCGGCTGGCCGTGCCGCACATGAAGGCCAGGGGCGGCGGCGCCATCATCATGATTGCGTCAATCTGGGGGCGCGAATCGGGCGGCCGCATGACATACAACGCGGTCAAGGCGGCCGAGATCAGCCTCGCCAAATCGCTGGCGCAGCAGCTCGCGGCGCTGAACATCCGCGTGAACAGCGTCGCGCCAGGCTCGATCATCTTCCCGGGGGGCTCGTGGCACACGCGTCAGCAGGCGGATCCCACAGGCATCGCGGAGTTCGTCAGGCGCGACCTGCCGTTCGGCCGATTCGGGCGCCCCGAAGAAGTCGGCGCAGTCGTGGCCTTCCTCGCCTCGTCCAGAGCCAGCTGGGTGAGCGGCGCGTCGATCACCGTGGACGGCTGCCAGTCGCGTTCGAACATATGAGCGCCGTCTCGTTCTGCCCGACTGCCGGGCTCCGCGTCGCGAGTCCCGCGTGATCTCAGGCCAGCTCGCGGACCGCATCCAGGCCGTCGCGGATGCGCTCTTCATGCCGTGGGTGGTCGTCGTGCTGCTCGGCGCAGGGCTCTTCCTGTCGATTCGGCTGCGCTTCGTGCAGGTCCGCCGGTTCGCGGACGCGTGCCGCGTCGCGTTCGTGCGGCAGGGCACTGGCACCACGGGCGCATTGACACCATTCCAGGCCTTCATGACCGCCATGGCGGCCTCTGTCGGCACGGGGAACATCGCCGGAGTGGCCACCGCAATTGTCTCGGGTGGGCCCGGCGCGCTCTTCTGGATGTGGGTGTACGGGTTCGTCGCAATGGCGATCAAGTTCAGCGAGGCCGTGCTCGGCGTCACATTCCGGGAGAGCCGCGCAGGCGCGGTGCTGTCGGGCCCCATGTACTACCTTCGCGACGGGCTGCGGTCTCCGTTCCTCGCCTGGCTGTTCGCGCTCGTCGCCGCGGTGGCGGCGCTGACGACGACGCCGTTCACGCAGCCGAATTCGATGGCGCTCGCGCTGTACTCGGTCGTCGGCATTCCGAAGCTTGTGTCCGGCGTCGTGATCGCGGTGCTCACCTGGCTGGTGATCATCGGCGGCATCAGGTCGATTGCGCGGGCTGCCGAGAAGTTGTCGCCGGCTAAAGTGGGGCTGTATTTCGCCGGCGGCCTGATTGTCATCCTTGCGAACGCGACGAAGATTCCGGCGGTATTCGGACTGATATTGACGGGAGCGTTCTCGATGCAGTCCGCGGCGGCCGGGGGGCTCGGGATTCTCGTGGCGATGCGGTATGGAATCGCACGCGGAATCTATGCGAATGAGGCGGGCTACGGAACCGCGGCCGTCGCCTATGGGACCGCGCAGAGCGCCCAGCCGGTCCAACAGGGGTTGAACGCCGTCATCGAGGTCTTCGTCGTGTCGTTCGTCACCTCGACTATCAGCGCGATGACGATTCTTCTGACGGGCGTGTGGCGGTCCGGGCTGACGAGCACGGCGGCCGTTGCCGCCGGCTTCGACACCGTGATGCCGGTCGCCGGCGGCTACATCGTCGCATTCTGCGCATTTCTCTTCGGCTACACGACGCTGATTGGGTGGGCCTACTTCGGCGAGCAGTTCTTCGAATACATCTTCGGCCGGAAGGTCACGACGCCGTATCGATGGATCTACTGCCTGCTGATCCCGTTCGGCGCGGTGTCGAAAGTCGCCACGGTGTGGGCGTGGGGAGACCTGATGAACGCTTTCCAGGTGTTTCCGAATCTCATCGGCCTCGTCGGGCTGAGCGGAATCGCGGCGAAGGTTGCAGGCGAAAATCTGCTGCCCGCGTCGCGGTTGAACGATCCACGCTGAGATGGCGCGGATTGTCTTCACGACCTGGGGCTCGCTCGGTGACCTGCATCCGTTCCTGGCGCTTGCGATTGAAATGCAGCGTCGCGGTCATTCCGCGACCCTCGCAACGCTCGGCGCCTGGCGCGAGATCGTGGAAGGCGCGGGTGTCGGGTTCCGCCCGATTCGTCCGGACATCACGCCGCAGGATCCGATTTCCCGCGAGGTGGTGCAAAAAATCCTGGATCCGATGCGAGGCGCGGAGTACCTGTTCAGGGATCTGTTCGGGCCGCGTATCCGCGAGGTGTACGACGACACGCTCGCCGCGGTCCGCGGAGCCGACCTGCTGGTGTCGCACCAGCTGCCCCCGGTTGCCTCCATCATCGTCGAGCAGACCGGCATAGCGTGGGTCTCCGCAATCCTGGCGCCGCTTGGGTTTTTGTCGGCGTACGACCCGCCAACACAGGCGCAGGCGCCGTTTGCCCGGTCGCTCGTTGCTCTACACCCCCTCATGGGGCGCCTCGTGAACCAGGTCGGGCGCGTGGTGACGAACCGGTGGTTGCAGCCTGTCTACCGGCTGCGCGCAGAACTCGGGCTGCCGCCCGGTGGACACCCTCTGTTCGAAGGGCAGCACTCTCCGGCACGGGTGCTGGCGCTCTTCTCCCGGTTACTCTCTGAAAAACAGCCGGACTTCCCGCCGCAGACTGTCGTGACTGGTTTCCCGTTCTACGACGCCGCGGCGGCGCGGCCAGTCGATCCCGCGCTGCTCGCGTTCCTCGAGGCGGGGGAGCCTCCGATTGTCTTCACCCTCGGATCCTCCGCCGTGTGGATCGCGGGGGATTTCTATCCGGTGAGCGTCGCCGCCGTCAGGGCGCTCGGCCGGCGTGCCTTGCTGCTCGTCGGCGAGAACGCGCAGGCGATGAGAGCGGATCTCCCGGACACCATCGGTGTGTTCGACTACGCGCCGCACGCGCTCGTCATGTCCCGTGCTTCTGTCATCGTCCACCAGGGGGGCGTCGGAACGACAGGCCAGGCGCTCCGGGCCGGCCGGCCGGTGCTTGTCGTCCCGTTCGGGCAGGATCAGTTCGACAACGGCAGGCGGGTGGCTGCCCTCGGTGTGGGCCGGACCATGACGCGGAGGCACTACCGTGTGGACCGCGTCATCCAGGAGCTGTCGGTGCTCGCCTCGCCCGACTACGGTCACCGGGCGCAGGAGGTCGGGCTGGCGATTGCCGCCGAGCACGGGGTCGAGACGGCGTGCGACGCGATCGAGGCCGAGCTTCAGAAGTAGTTTCGCCTCTTGATCGCCCGCCCTGCGCCTGCTACCATCGGGGCCTCGACTCCGCCGCAACCCCAACATTCATGGCGCAACAGACCCTCCCCGTCGTCACTGGAGACAAGGACACGTCGCTCCAGGAGGTCCTGACGCGCCTGACCGCCTCGCGCGGTCCGGTGAGTGCAGAGTCCGACCCGATTGTCACTGCGGCGCACCGCCTCCCCGCCGTTGGCGCCTCGTTCGCGCCGTATCCCGAGGGGACTGATGCGCGGCTCCGTTCGGCGCTCGCGGCCCGGGGCGTCGAGCAGCTCTACACGCACCAGGCGGAAGCGTTCGCGCACGTCCTCGGCGGGCGGAACGTCGTCACGATTACGCCGACGGCTTCGGGGAAGACGCTCTGTTACAACGCCCCCGTCCTGAACGCGATTCTCGCGGATCCTTCGACCCGGGCCTTGTACCTGTTTCCGACAAAGGCGCTGGCGCAGGATCAACTGGCCGAGCTGCACGCACTCTCGGAGCTCGTCACGCGCGATACCAGCGTCGAGATCGGCGTTTACACGTACGACGGCGACACGCCGTCAGACGCGCGGCGTGCGATTCGCGGCAAGGCGCACGTCGTCCTCAGCAATCCGGACATGGTGCACTCGGGCATCCTGCCGCATCATCCGCGGTGGGCAAAGCTGTTCGAGAATCTGCGGTTCGTCATCATCGACGAGCTGCACGCGTACCGCGGCGTGTTCGGGAGTCACCTCGCGAACATCCTCCGGCGTCTCCAGCGCATCTGCCGGCATTACGGATCCGATCCCATCTTCATCTGCTCGTCCGCGACGATCGCCAACCCGCGCGAGCTCGCGGAAGGGCTGACCGGACGCCCGTTCGAGCTTGTCGAGAAGAACGGGGCGCCGCGGGGCGAGAAATTCTTCCTCTTCGTGAATCCGCCTGTCGTCAACGCGCAACTCGGCATTCGCCGCTCGTATCTCGCGGAGGCGCGCCGGGTCGCCCTCGAGTTCCTGCGCCACAACCTTCAGCTGATTCTCTTTGCGCAGAGCCGTCTCGCCGTCGAGATCCTGACGACCTACCTCAAGGATGCGTTCCACGGGCCGCCCGGCGCGGCCGACGTCGTGCGCGGCTACCGGGGAGGCTACCTGCCGAATCGCCGCCGCGAAATCGAACGCGGGTTGCGCGACGGGCTCGTGCGGGCGGTCGTCTCGACCAATGCCCTCGAGCTCGGCATCGATATCGGTGCGCTCGACGTATCGATCATGGCGGGGTACCCCGGGACGATTGCGGCCACCTGGCAGCGTGCCGGCCGTGCCGGGCGCCGGACGACCCGGTCGGCGGCAGTGCTCGTCGCGAGCAGCGCGCCAATCGATCAGTTCATCGTGCGCAACCCGTCGTATTTCTTCGACGGCACGCCGGAGCACGCGCTCATCAATCCCGACAACCTGCACATTCTCCTCGACCATGTGAAGTGCGCGGCATTCGAGCTGCCGTTCACGAACGACGAGCACTTCGGCGCGGAAGGACGACGGGACGAAGTGGACCTGCAGGCTGTCTTGTCGGTGCTCTCGGAGGAAGGGTTCGTCCATCAGGCCGACGGGCAATGGAACTGGACGAACGAGTCGTATCCGGCCGACGCAGTGAGCCTGCGCTCCGTGTCGTCCGACAACTTCGTCGTCGTGGACTGCACCAGCGCCGAACGTGTCATCGGCGAGACGGACTTCACGAGCGGGCCTTCGACGCTGCACGAAAAGGCGATTTACATCCTCGAAGGACAGTTGTTCCAGGTCGAACGGCTCGACTTCGACGGCCGCAAGGCCTATCTGCGTGCCGTCGATTGCGACTACTACACCGACGCCATCACCTATACGAAGGTCACGATCCTCGACACGTTCGAGTCAACCTCCTCTGGCTGCCAGCTGCCAGCTTCGATCGATGCGTCTGAAGATTCGAGAGCCGAATCCCGAATCCCAAGTCCCGAATCCCCCATCCCCGATCTCCGATCCCCAATCCCGGACTCGATCAGATCCCACGGCGAAGTGCACGTCGTCTCGCGCGTGGTCGGATTCAAGAAGATCAAGTTCTATACGAACGAGAACATCGGGTCCGGGGAGCTCGACCTGCCCGAGCAGCAGATGCACACGTCGTCCTACTGGCTGACGATCCCTGCCGCCGTCATGGCGTCGCTGCCGTTTGCGGGAGACGACCGGCGTGACGGCGTCGTCGGGCTTGCCTTTGCGATGAAGAACATCGCGCAGCTGCTCCTGATGTGCGACGGCCACGACATCGGGCTGTCGGTGGACGGCGGCACGCTCGAGCGCTCGAAGCGCACCGGCGGAATTGGCGGGGTCCCGGACGCGCTGGCAACCGATCCAAACGTCTTCATTTTCGACAATTATCCCGGCGGCATCGGGTTCAGCCGTCCCTTGTTCGAGATGCACGCGGTCCTGCTCGCGCGAACGCGCGAGCTGATTGCCGGATGTCCCTGCGAGTCCGGCTGCCCGTCGTGTGTCGGCCCCGAGGGGAATACTGGTCCCTTTGCCAAGCAGGTGGCGTCGCGGATTCTCGACGCGCTGGTTGCGGGCGAGGCTGCCTGATGGACCTGTCGTCGCGGCTGCGCGAAATCGCCAGGGGCGGCGCGCCGCGCGCGCCGGTGGCGCCGTCAACGGCCGGAGGTCTCCGAGAGCTGACGTACGAGCCGGACACTGGCGGGTACGAAGCCGTGATGGACCTTGGCCGGGTGGCTGCGATACTCGGCGGCCGCGTGGCCGAGACGAGCTTCGGTCCCTGCCTCGTGATCGATCGGCGATACGAAGCGGATCGATTCCACGGAACCATCCGGGTCGGCGACTGCGACCTGGACGACTGCGCCGCGCTCGCCGTCCTCGATCCCACGCTGTCTATGGCGGAAGCCCCGATCGTCGACGACGTGCCTGTCTGGGCCCGCGACGCGTCGCCGCGACGCGCTCGCGAGAGGCAGGACGGATCACCGCGGACCTTCGAGCGGACGGTCTTCATCGACCTCGAGACGACTGGCCTGAGCGGGGGAGCGGGGACGCTCGCGTTCCTTGTCGGGTGCGGGTACTTCGACCTCGGCGCGTTCCAGGTGCGGCAGTTCCTGCTGACGAGCCACGCCGCCGAGCGCGCGCTGCTCACGGCCGTGGCGGAGTTCTTCGACGGGGCCGACCTAATCGTCACCTATAACGGCAAGACATTCGACGTGCCGGTGATGGAGACCCGGTGGATGTTCCACCGGCTGCGCATGCCGCTCACGGATGTTCCCCATTTCGACATGCTCCATCCGGCGCGCCGATTGTGGCGGCTGCGGCCTGGCGCCGGTGGGGATATCGAGGAGGGCGGCTGCCGGCTCTCGACGCTCGAGCAGGAGCTGTTCGCCGTCGCGCGTGTGGGGGACGTGCCGGGACTCGAGATCCCCGGACGCTTCTTCACGTTCATCCGCAGCGGCGATCCGCGCGGGCTCGAGCCGGTGCTCGAGCACAATCGTCTGGACCTCGTGTCGCTGGCGGCCGTCATGGCGAGGGCGGTGCAGCTCGCGGCCGGCGGCCACACGGCGTGCCGTGACGGCGCGGAGGCGCTGGCGCTCGGGCGCGTGTTCGAGCGCGCCGGCGCGCTCGACCGGGCAGCAGAGTGCTACACCTGTGCTGTGGGTTCAGCCCGGCCCGAGGTCAAGGGGGAAGCGCTCTACCGGCGCGCACTGCGGGATCGCCGCGACCGTCGCTTTGCCGAAGCCGCGGCATCCTGGCGCGCTATCGTCGAGTTGACGGAACCGCGCGCTGTTCGGCGCCTCGCACGTCTTGGCGATCTGCGACAGTTCGCGACCGAGGCGCTGGCAATTCACCACGAGCACCGCGAGCGCGATCTGGACGGCGCGCGCGAGCTCGCGCTGTTCGCGCTGCAGGAAGTCGGCGGCGCCCGGGCTGACGGGATGCGTCACCGCCTGGCGCGGATCGATCGAAAGATTTCGGAGAAGCTGGAACGCGGCGGCGCCGCACCGGGTCGTCGGCGATTGTCCGCGGCCACAAAAAAAGACGCCCAGCTCTTTTCGAGCTGAGCGTCGGTCTGTCTCGTGTGCGGGAAAGCGCCGGGCGGGTTATTTGGCCGCGACTGTCGCCTTCTCGGTCTTCTTGCTTTTCGCGGCGGCCTTCCGGCTCTCCGAAGTCTGGACGCCGAACCGCTTGGTGAACCGCTCCACGCGTCCTTCTGTATCGACCAGCTTCTGGCGGCCGGTGAAGAACGGGTGACAGTTATTACAGATCTCGAGGTGCAGCTCCGGTTTCGTGGACCGGGTTTTCCAGGTCGCGCCGCACGCGCAACGCGCCTCGATTTCGTTGTACTTGGGGTGAATCCCTTCCTTCACGGCAGGCTCCTTAGGGCTTCGAACAAAAGGGTATTATACCAGCCCTTGGCCTCAAATGGAACCATCGTCACCGCAAGCGGCTTCCTTTCAGCTGGTTACGGCATTTCAGAGCCGTCTTTTACTCGAAATCCACTGTCCGGTTCCAGCGGTGGCGCTTCAGCTCTGCCATGAGGGCCGCGGGCAGCGGCTGCCCATCGCTGACGGCGATGTTCTCCTCCACGTGCTTCGCTTTCCGCATCCCCGGGATGACCGTGCTGACGTCCGGGTGCTGGAGGATGTGCCGCAGCGCGAGCTCAGGCATCGTCATTCCTTTCGGGACGACGGGCCGGAGCTTCTCGATGCGCTCGAGCGTCGGCGCGAGATTCTCCGGCCGGAAGTAGGCGTTCCTGAAATCTCCCTCGGGCCACTTCGAGCTCGCGGTCAGCGTCCCCGTCAGGCTGCCTTCGTCGAAGGGCACGCGCGCGATCACCGCGATGTTCTTTTCGCGGCACGCCGGAAAGAGCAGGTCCTCGGGGCTCTGGTCGAACAGGTTGTAGACGACCTGCACGGCGTCGATGAGCCCGGTGTCCAGGGCGCGCAGCACGTTCTCGGGCTGCCACCTGTTGATGCTGATCCCGATCGCCCGCACGAGCCCTTCTTCTTTCAGACGCGACACCGCGCGCTGCCAGCGATCGTCGTCCGTCCACGTGTCGTTCCACACGTGGAACTGCTGCAGATCGACAGTCGGGAGGTCGAGATTCGCGAGGCTCTTCTCCGTGTATTCGCGGATGTAATCAGGCGGATACACTTCGTCCAGCGTGTACTCCGGCCGGGCGGGCCACTTGCGGTTCTTCGGCGGGATCTTCGTCGCCGAGTACAGCCGCGTGCCCGCATGGCGCTTCAACGTCCGCCCGAGCAGGACCTCGCTGTGGCCATCGCCGTACGCCCAGGCCGTATCGAAAAAGTTGCAG
Source organism: Acidobacteriota bacterium (assembly GCA_039648985.1). Lineage (GTDB taxonomy): Bacteria > Acidobacteriota > Vicinamibacteria > Vicinamibacterales > 2-12-FULL-66-21 > JALZOC01. The sequence continues at coordinate 22,857 of JBBWZJ010000283.1, forward strand.
CCAAGGGCGATCGCCTGGTCCAGTGACGCGAGCGATTCCTCGTCGTCGCTCCCCGTCCACCCCGCCATGCCCCACATCCCGTAGCCGATCTCCGACACGTCCCAGCCGGTCCCGCCGAAAGGTCGATAGCGCATCGGAGAATCATATCGTGCCTGCACCCTTGGCACCTTCCCCGCCCCCTTGGGTACAATCGCTCCATGCCCCGTCCGCTGCTTGTGCTTTCTCTCCTCGCCTCACTCTTTGTGTTCGGCGGGGCCGTTCCTGCCGGGCAAATCGATTCCGGCGCGATGGCGAAAATCCGCGAGGAAGGGCTGACGCGCTCGCAGGTCATGGACCACCTGGGGTGGCTGACGGACGTGTACGGTCCTCGCCTGACGGGCGGCCCGCAGATCCTGCAGGCGAGCGACTGGGCGATCGGGAAGTTCCACGAGTGGGGGCTGTCGAACGCCCACCGCGAAGCGTTCGCCTTCGGAAGGGGGTGGACGCTCGTCCGGTTCAACGCACAGATGATTGAGCCGCAGGTGCAGCCGCTCATCGGTTTCCCGGGAGCCTGGACCGACGGGACCCGCGGCACGGCTGTCGCGCCGGTCGTCCGCGCCCAGATCGACTCGGACGCCGACTTCGACAAGTACCGGGGCCGGCTGGCGGGCGCGGTTGTGCTCACGCAGCCCGAGCGTGCGGTGCCGTTGCTCGAGGGCAACGTCGTCCACCGCATGAGGCCTGCCGATTTCGCGGAAGCCGCACGGGAGCCGGCGCAACAGCCGGCTGGGAACGTCGCGCCACGCCGGGATCCGGAATTCGCGGCGCGGTTGACGCGTTTCTACAAGGACGAAGGGGTGGTCGCGCTCTTCAATCGCGGCAGCGACATCGTGTTTTCTTCAGTCGGCAGCGGCCTCTCGGCGGGGCAGCAACGGACCGACGGCGGCACGGTGTTTCCCATGGGCGGCGGTTCACGCACGACGCAGCCGGGCACCGGGGTGCCGACCGTCACGGTAGCGGTCGAGCACTACAACCGCATGGTTCGCCTGCTTGCGAAGAACATCCCCGTCAAGGTGGAGCTGACGCTCGAGACGAAGTTCTACGACGAGAGCACGCCGAACGGCTTCAACACGCTCGCCGAGTTGCCCGGCAGCGATCCGGTCCTGAAAGACGAAGTCGTGATGATCGGGGCGCACTTCGACTCGCTGCAGCCCGCGACAGGCGCCACCGACAACGCGGCAGGATCTGCCGCGATGATGGAAGCCATGCGCATCCTGCGCGCGATTGACGTCAGGCCCCGCCGCACGATCCGCATCGCGCTGTGGGGCGGGGAAGAGCAGGGGCTTCTCGGGTCCAAGGCCTACGTCAGGGAGCATTTCGGGGATCCCGCGACGATGATCCTGAAGCCCGAGCACGAGACGCTGTCGGTCTATATCAACTCCGACAACGGGGCGGGCCGGGTGCGCGGAATCTGGCTGCAGGGCAATACGGCCGCGCGGAGCATCTTCGAGGAATGGATGAAGCCGCTCGCGGATCTCGGGGTGGTCGGGGTCGGCCCGCGCTCGGTTACGTCCACGGATCACGTGTCGTTCGACGCAGTCGGATTGCCGGGATTCGAGGTGATGGTGGACAGGCTGGAGTACTCGTCGCGGACCCATCACTCCAACATGGACGTGTACGACCGCGTCCAGCGCGACGACCTCGTGCAGCAGGCCACCGTCCTCGCTGCGTTCGCGTACGATGCCGCGATGCGCGAGGGCAGGTTCCCCCGTAAACCGCTCCCGCCGCCAGCACCAGCGGCGCCCGCACGGTGAATTCGCCGAGCTGAAGCTCCGCGGCTACGACCGTTCAGCCTTCTTACCGTCCTCCGTTCGCCATGGACCCGAGGAACTCGGCGTTGCTCTTCGTTTTGCCCATCTTCGAGAGCAGCAGTTCCATCGCCTCCACGGGCGACAGCGGCGTGAGGACTTTGCGAAGTACCCACACGCGGTTGAGATCCTCTTTCGGGATGAGGAGCTCTTCCTTCCGCGTGCCGCTCTTCTGGATGTCGATTGCGGGAAACACCCGCCGGTCGGCGAGCTTCCGATCGAGGTGGATTTCGAGGTTGCCGGTACCCTTGAACTCCTCGAAGATCACCTCGTCCATCCGCGATCCGGTGTCGATGAGGGCGGTGGCGACAATTGTCAGCGAGCCTCCCTCCTCGATGTTCCGCGCGGCGCCGAAGAACCGCTTGGGCCGCTGCAGCGCATTGCTGTCCACGCCTCCGGAGAGCACCTTGCCCGACGGCGGGACGATGGTGTTGTAGGCACGCGCCAGGCGTGTGACGGAGTCGAGCAGGATCACGACGTCTTTCTTGTGCTCCACGAGCCGCTTGGCTTTTTCGATGACCATCTCGGCCACCTGCACGTGACGCGTCGCGGGTTCGTCGAACGTCGAGGAGATAACCTCCCCCTTGACCGATCGCTGCATGTCGGTCACCTCTTCGGGGCGCTCGTCGATCAGCAGGACGATGAGGTAGACCTCGGGATGATTCGCCGTGATGCTGTTCGCGATGTTCTGCAGCAGCATCGTCTTGCCCGTCCGCGGCGGCGCCACGATGAGCCCGCGCTGCCCTTTCCCGATCGGCACCATCAGGTCCATCACGCGCGCCGACAGGTTGTCGGACACGGTCTCGAGATGGATGCGCTCCTGGGGATAGAGCGGCGTCAGGTTCTCGAAGAAGATCTTCTCACGCGCCTTTTCGGGCGGCTCGAAGTTGACGGCCTCGACCTTGATGAGCGCGAAATACCGTTCCCCTTCCTTCGGCGGCCGGATCTGACCCGACACGGTGTCGCCCGTGTGCAGGTCGAACTTGCGGATCTGTGAAGGCGAGACGTAGATGTCGTCGGGACCCGGCAGATAGTTGTAGTCAGGCGCGCGCAGGAAACCGAAGCCGTCCGGCAGGGTCTCGAGCACGCCTTCGGAAAAGAGGAGGCCGCTCTTCTCGGCGCGCGTCTTCAGGATCTCGAAAATCAGTTCCTGCTTGCGCATGCCGGTGGCGCCCGCGACGTCGAGCTGCTTCGCGATCTTGGTGAGCTCGGTCACGCTCATGTCCTTGAGCGTCGAGAGCTCCACCATCGGGGCGGGCTCTGGCCCTGCGGCCGCCGGCGGGGCCTTGTCAATCGTCATCTGCTGCTTTCCATCGGTCTCGCCAGTCGTGCTATCAGTCTCCACAGTTCATCCAATCCTTCACCACCCGTCGCCGACACCGGCATGGGTGCATTTCCGAACACGCGTTCCAGCTCGCGCAGATTGCGGCCTCGCTCCGCGCGCGAGAGCTTGTCCACCTTGGTCGCGACAATGTGCGGGGTCGTCCCGACGGTCGAGAGCCACCGGAACGCCTGGACATCCGAATCGAGTCCAGGGTGGCGCGAGTCGACCAGGAGGAGCGTCGCGCGCGGCGCTTCGGGCCGCCCGGTCTCGACGGCCGCGCGGGTGGGTTCGTGCGACCGCTGCGTTCCGGCCGCCGCTTCGCGGCTCGCCCCGGTTCGGCTGCCGCCGGTGGCGAAATATGCCGCCGCCACCTCGGCGAGCTCGTTCGCCGAGTCTGCGCCGCCCCGTGCGTAACCGTAACCCGGCAGGTCCACGAGGTAGAGGCTCCACCGGCCCGCCCCGCCGGGCCCGCCTTCCACCGCCAGGCGGAAGATGTTGGCCAGCCGGGTCTTCCCGGGTGCCGCGCTGGTCCGCGCCACGCTGCGGCGCACGAGCGCGTTCAACAGGGTCGACTTGCCGACGTTCGATCGGCCGGCCAGCGCGATCTGGCCGAGTCCGTCGGTGGGCACGCCCGTCGAGCGGCCGCCCGCCGCGGCGCTCGTGACAAACTCGGCGGACAGAATTTTCATGTAACCCGTGGGCCCGGCCTTCGGGCCCGGCGTGTTCGAGAACGAGCCGCACGCATCGGACGCTCGAGCGCGTCAGGCACGTGTCGAACGCACCCGGCCACAGAACCTGGCCTGCACGCGTCCTGGCGATCCCTCAGTGGGTGATCGCTTCGTCTGTCGCGGGGGGCTGAACTTCGGCATCGGGGCGGGCGATCCCGGGGAGAGGGGTCACCAGCGCAATCTTCAGCACCTCGTCCATCATGTCGACCATGTAGATGTCGAGCGTGTCGAGGACGTTCTTCGGGATGTCCGCGAGGTCCTTCTCGTTGTCTCTTGGAAGGATGATCGTCTTCAGGCCCGCGCGGTGCGCGCCGAGGACCTTTTCCTTGACGCCGCCGATCGGGAGCACCTTGCCACGGAGCGTGATCTCGCCCGTCATGGCGACGTCCTTGCGGACGGCGATGCCGGAGAGCGCCGAGACCAGCGTCGTCGCGAGCGTGATGCCGGCCGACGGACCGTCCTTCGGAATCGCACCTTCAGGGATGTGCACGTGCACGTCCATCGTCCGGCTGAAGTTCTTGGGCAGATGGAACTCGTCCGCCTTCGACCGCACGTAGCTCATGGCCGCCTGCGCCGACTCCTGCATGACGTCGCCGAGCTTGCCTGTCAGCGTGAGCTTGCCTTTGCCCGGCATCAGCGTGGCCTCGATGACGAGGATTTCGCCGCCCACCTCAGTCCAGGCGAGCCCGGTGGCCACGCCGACTTCGTTCTTCTCTTCCGCCATCGTGGGGCGGAAGCGCGGGACGCCGAGGTACTCAGTCACCTTCGCGGCGCTGATTTCCTCGCTGAAGCCCTTGCCTTCCGTGACGACCTTGCGCGCGATCTTCCGGCAGATGGACGAAATCTCCCGCTCGAGGTTGCGGACGCCGGCTTCGCGCGTATAGCGCTGGACGACGGTCTGGAACGCTTCGTCGAGGAAGGTGATGTTCTCTTTGGTGAGCCCGGCCCCCTCGACCGCCTTCGGCGACAGGAACTTCTTCGCGATCTGGACCTTCTCCTGCTCGGTGTAGCCGGCGAGCTGCAGCACCTCCATACGATCGCGCAGCGCCTGCGGGATCGTGTGGATCACGTTCGCGGTGCAGATGAACATGACGTTCGACAAGTCGTACTCGACGTCGAGATAGTGATCGAGGAACGCGTTGTTCTGTTCCGGGTCGAGCACCTCCAGGAGCGCCGCGGACGGATCGCCGCGGAAGTCCATCGACATCTTGTCCACTTCGTCCAGCAGGAACACCGGGTTCATCGACCCGGCCTTCTTCATCATCTGGATGATCTGGCCCGGGAAGGCGCCGATGTAGGTGCGGCGGTGTCCGCGGATCTCGGCTTCGTCGCGCACGCCGCCGAGCGACAGCCGCACGAACTTGCGGTTCATCGCGCGGGCGATCGACTTCGCGAGCGAGGTCTTGCCGACTCCGGGAGGTCCGGAGAAGGTGAGGATGGTCGCCTTCGGCTTCTTGACCAGCGCGCGGACCGCGAGGAACTCGAGGATGCGTTCCTTGATCTTCTCGAGGCCGTAGTGGTCCTCGTTGAGGATCTGTTCGGCGCGCTTGAGATCCCGGCTCTCCTTGGTCTTCTTGAACCACGGCACCGCGATGAGCCAGTCGAGATAGTTGCGCGAGACGGTCGCTTCGGCCGACATCGGCGGCATCGACTCGAGCCGCTTCAGCTCCTGGATCGCCTTCTCGGCGACGTCGGCTGGCATCTTCGCCTGCTCGATCTTCTTCTTGAGCTCGTCGACCTCGTTGCCCTTCTCGTCCTTGCGCCCCAGTTCCTTCTGGATCGCCTTCATCTTCTCGTTGAGGTAGTACTCCTTCTGCGCCTTCTCCATCTGCTTCTTCACGCGAGACTGGATGCGGCGATCCACCTGGAGCTTGTCCACCTCGGCTTCGAGGATCCCGGCGATGCGGTTCAACCGTTCAACAGGGGAGATGATCTCGAGCAGGTTCTGCTTCTCGTCCACGCCGACGAGCAGGTGCGCAGCGATCGTGTCCGCGAGCTTGCCGGGATCGTCCACGCGGACGGCGGCAATCATCGCGTCGTAGTGCAGATTGTTCGAGAGCTTCACGTACTGCTCGAAGAGGGACACGACGCGGCTCATCGTGCTTTCCGCGTCGACGCCCGACTCCTTGTGCTTCGCGATCACCTTCACGACCACGCGGTAGAAGCCCTTGTCTTCCTTCCACTCGACCGCGCGGGCGCGTTCGATGCCCTCGACCAGCACCTTGATGTTCCCGTCCGGCAGCTTGAGGCTCTGGACGATGTTCGCGACGCAGCCCATGGTGAAGATGTCGGACGGCTGCGGGTCGTCGACGCCGGCGTCGTGCTGGGCCGCGAGGAAAATGCGCTTGTCCTTGAGCAGCGCGTGCTCGAGCGCCCGCGTAGACGACGGGCGTCCGATGACGAACGGCATCATCATGTGCGGAAACACGACGACGTCGCGGAGCGGGACGATGGGAAGGGTTTCGTAGAGTTCCATGTGTAGATATCAGCTTCCAGTTACCAGTAGCCGGTTACCAGTTCCGTAACTGGAAAC
>JBBWZJ010000298.1:0-10923 GCA_039648985.1 Acidobacteriota bacterium
AGGTAGCCGGCCGCAAACGCGGCACATCCGGCGGCGGCGGGCGCAAGGGCACGGCGCAGTCGCTCGGCGACAGGGCGGCCTGAGATCCGAGAAGAGCTGATCGTCAGGAGAAAGTCGAGAGCTGGAGCCACGGTGAAGAAGACGTCCTGCTCCCTGACCATGGCGACGAGTGCGCCGGACAACCCGAGAAGCGCGGCCCCTCTCGCCGTCCATGTCTCGCGGACGTGCAGCCAGATCGTGACGAACAGCGCGACCGCGAACGCAGAGCAGGCGTGCGAAAACGGCGGCGCGATGTACATGTAGAACAGGATTGGCGTGCCGGCCCAGACGATGAGCCCCGACCCCAGCGCCCGGGTCCCGACGAGCCGTCGAGCCGCGCCGATGCCCAGCACGATTGTGGCGAATCCGTAAAATGCGGATCCATACGCGACAGCCGAGACGTACGGCTGCGAATACCCGTTGACCGCGACATCGCGTCCGGCGGCGTGCGCGCCCCGCGCGACCGCATCGCCTGCCGCGTAGAAGGGCGCCCACAGAATGGCGCACCCGATCGTGGCGTAATTGATCCGCCGCCCCGCCGGTGTCGTCAGCTCGAGGAACGTCTGGTGGAAATCCGGCGACTGAGCGATCTGGTGATCGTAGAAGTATTGGTACTCGTTCTCGAACGACACATCGTGATCGAACCAGAGCGAGCGGAGGTACGAGAAGTATTCGACCTCGTCTGACGAGTACAGTCGCGCGGTGACGGCCGGCAGCGAGCAGACGAACAGCAGGACCAGCACGGCCAGTTCGCGGCGGGAGAGCATCAGGCGGCGGGTGAATCGGGAGATCAAGCGGCGGGCTACCTCACAGCGAACGCGAGGTACTTCAGCAGCTGGGCCAGGTTGAACGCCGCGTGACACACCAGGGGCGCGACGATGCTGCGGCGCACCAGGTAGAGGACGCCCCACGCGGCCCCGAGGAGCGCCGTCACGATGATGGCGTCCGTGCCCTGATCCCAGTGGCCCAGGCCGAAGAAGACGCTGTAGATCGCGACCCCCCAGCCGGCCCCGCCCAGGTACTCGCCAAAACGATCGAGGATGAAGCCCCGCTGGACCTCTTCGCGGACGCCGCCCGCAATCATCACCACGGCCGCGAAGATGAGCGCGTCGCCGCGGTTGCGCAGCATGTCCTCGAGCGGATTGTGAGCAACGTCGTGCAGATGGGGCGCGAACCGCAGGATCAGCACGAGGACGAGCATCGCGAGCATGAAGACGGCCGGGAGCACCGCCAGGCCGAGGAGCGCTTCGCGGACCACCGGGCGGGTGCCGAGCAGCACGGCGCGCGCGGATTGACGGTGCGCACGAAGAAAGACGAGCACGAGACTGACGACGAGTGCCGCGTCGATGAGCGACACCGTGAACACAAACGGCGGCGACAGACGCCCGGCCTCCGTCCACGTGCGCATCCCGAAGCCGCGAAGAACGAGGATCAGCAGGATTTGCGAGGGGTACCCCGAGCAGATGATGACTTCCACCAGCGCCCCGAGCCGTTCGAGCGGCAGAACCTGCCGCGGCGCCGGAAGATAGGGGAGCTCCGGAACGGGCTCGTACACAGAGGGGAACTGTACTACATCGGGATTCGGGACTCGGGGATCAGGGATCAGGGATCAGGGATCAGGGACGGGGCGCCCCGCTGCGCGCGCGAACGCCCCCGAACCCCGAACCCGGAACCCCGAACCCGAACCCCGAACCCGGAACCCCGAACCCGAACCCGGAACCCCGAACCCGGAACCCCGAACCAGCGCCCTATTCCCCCTTGACCCGCACGGTCAGCGGCGCCGTGAGCTTGATCGTCACCGGCGTGCCGGCGGGGATCCGGACTTCGTCCCCCTTCGTCGAGAGCACGACCGCGGTGCCGGCGCCCCCGCCGATCGCCGCCCCTTTCGCCGCGCCGCTGCCGCCGCCCAGCAGGCCGCCGATCACCGCACCGGCGCCCGCACCCACGCCGATCTTCGTCGCGTCCTTGCGCCGGGTCGTCCGCGACACGCGCGAGTACGTCGCCGTGCTCACGTTCTCGCGGGCACCGTCGCCCGGCATATCAATCGTGTTCATCCGGAATGCGATCGAGGCCACGCCCTGGACTTTGCCGGCAGGTTGCGCCTGCGTCACGTGGCCCAGCACCGCGGTGCCGACCGGCAACGCTTCGAACCCGTCCACCCTGACGGCGTTGCGCAGCGTGCCGCGCACCGGATCTTCGACATGGCTGGTGTCGGACGCCACGGTCGTCGTGAGCTTGACGCTGAGCGTCGTCCCGGCGGGCAGCGTCAGCTCCCGGTACTCCGGCTTCCGATTCGCCGCCCTGGCGGCGCGCTGGCTCTCGTCGGCGCGGGCGTCCGCCCGGGCCTCCGCCGCACTCCCCGACGTGCCGCTCGCGCTCGACGGCGCCGCGGTCCGGCGATCCTCAGCCGCCGGTGCCGCCGGCCGGACGGCCGCGTTCGGGGCGGCAGTCTGTGCATCCTTCCGTGTATCGCGGTCCGCTGTCGCGGGGGTCGCGTGCATCGACGCGATCTGCGAACGCGGCACGCGCGTCTTCAGGCCGTCCCGGCTTTCGACAACAACCTGCTCGGGCTGCACTTCGACAAGGCGTCCCGCCACCGTCACACCGTCGGTCTTCTCCACCGTCACATCGCTGCCCGTGGGGATGTCGAGGGGGTCCTTGTTCGCGCACCCGGCGAAGACAATCGCCATGGCCAAGCCGATCCATACATTTTTCATGCGTACTCCTGTGTGGACTAGCTGTGCAATGGGTGTGCCCAACCGGCCATCCGAGCGGGATCGGACGATGAATCGCAGATATGGATGGGTTTTGTGATAGGAATGGCCGTTCCGGCGCGATGCGGGGGTTTCGGCAAACTCGAAGTGTGTAACGCTTACCCCGGTGTTAGGCTTGAAGTGTAAGAAACACACGAAACGCTTCGGCCGGTCAGATAGCTCCTAGATGTCAGAAGTCACGCAAGCGCCGCCGCACGCCCCCGAGCGTGTCCTTATCGTCGAGGACGACCCGGCCACGCGCACAGGGCTCGCTGAGCTCGTGCAGGCCTGGGGGTTCCTGACCGACGAAGCCGCCGACGGCGAAACCGCGATGCGGAAGGTCACCACTTTCCGCCCCGCGATCATCGTCAGTGACCTCGTCATGCCCCGGATGGGCGGCCTCGAGCTTCTGCACGCGCTCAAGGATCAGTTGACGGACCTCACCTTCATCCTGTTGACCGCGCAGGGTACGGTCGACAGCGCCGTCGAAGCAATCAAAGAGGGCGCCTACGACTACTTGAGCAAGCCCGTCGATCCGCAGCGGCTGCAGATTCTGCTGCAGAAGGCGGTCGAGCGGCAGGAAACGCTGCGCGAGGTACGGCAGCTGCGCCGCCAGCTCCGCGAGCAGGGCAGCTTCGGGCGCATCATCGGCAACAGCCCGGGGATCCGCACGGTGTATCGGGTCATCGAGCAGTCGGCGCCGACCTCCGCATCCGTCCTGATCGCGGGGGAGTCCGGGACCGGCAAGGAGCTCATCGCGCAGACGATTCACGAGCTCAGCCCGCGCGCGACGTTTCCCTTCGTCGCGATCAACTGCGCCGCGATCCCCGAGACGCTCCTCGAGAGCGAGATCTTCGGGCACGAAAAGGGTGCGTTCACCGGTGCGACGGATCGCCGCACCGGCGTTTTCGAGCTCGCGCACCGCGGGACGCTTTTCCTCGACGAGATTGCGGAGATGATGCCCGCGACGCAGGTCAAGCTGCTCCGCGTCCTCCAGGAGCGCATGTTCCGTCGTCTTGGCGGGCGCCAGGAGATCTCGGTGGACGTCCGCGTCATCGCGGCGACGAACGTCGTCCCGCAGGAGGCGGTCACGAGCGGCAAGCTCCGCGAAGACCTGTTCTACCGGCTCAATGTGTTCGCGCTGGATCTTCCGCCGCTGCGCGAACGGCGCGAGGACATCCCGCTCCTCGTCCAGTCGTTCCTGAACGAATTCAACCGGGTCAACGGCAAGGCTGTCCGCGCGGTGGACCAGGAAGCGATGTACATCCTCGAGCGCTATCCATGGCCCGGCAACATCCGCGAGCTGCGCAACGTCATCGAGCGCGCGACCATCCTGGCCGACAGCGAGTTCATCGAGCCCAAGCACCTGCCGCCGACGTTGATCACGCGCGGCGAGGAATCGCTCCCGACCATGACGATTTCGCCGGGGACGACGGTCGATGAAGCGGAGCGCCGGCTGATCCTGCTGACGCTCGATCACACGCGGAACAACAAGACGCGCGCGGCGGAGATTCTCGGCATCAGTCTGAAGACGCTGCACAACAAGCTGAATCGCATGAAGGACGAAACGGGGGCGCGCAGCTAGTGCGCCCGTCACCCTGGTTCGCGGCGGCGAGTCGCTGACGGTCCAATGTCGATCAAAGCCAAACAGGTCGCCGGCGTCACCACGCTGGTCGTCGTCGTCGTTCTCGCCCTGAGCGCGTACCATCTGGCGACGCTCGCGCGGCTCAGCCTGCAGGAGACGGCGGCGCTCGGGCAGGTCCTCGCGCAGGCGGTTTTCCAGCGCGCGCGCCAGGTCGTCGCCGAGGGGGGCGCCGATCCGTACGCGGCGCTGCGCGCCGATGGCGGCATTCGTTCGATCCTCGAATCGAGCGTCGGCTACTCCGAGAACGTGACCTACGCCGCCATCGTGGACAAGGACGGGATCGCGGTGGCCCACCTGTACCCGACGCTCGAGGGGCAGCCGATGGCGGAGCAGGAGAATCTGGCGCCGCTCGTCCGCGCGGGGACAATCGCGCAGCTGCGGGCGGTCTACTCGGATCGCACGTTCGAGATCCGGCAGCCGATGCTGGCCGGGGAACAACAGTTCGGATCCATCCGGATCGGCGTGTCGACGCTGCTCGTACGGCGCGAGCTGCGGCTGGCGCTGTGGGGGGCGGCGGGAACGGTGCTGGTCGCGCTGGCGTTTTCGTCACTGTTCGCGATGCTGCTGTCGCAGTGGATGCTGCGGCCGATCCACGTGATCCAGAGCGGCCTGACGCGCCTCGGCCGCGGGGAGCTCGACGTCCGCCTGGATCTGCCGGAGCAGGAGTTCCGGGATCTGGGGAGCTCGTTCGACGCCGTGAGCCAGCAGCTGTCGGCGATGGGCCGCGGCGCGACGGAGCCCGGGTCGGCGGTCGTCCGGCAGTCGTCCAACGATCTCGAGTCCGTCATGGACAACCTCGAGGACGCCGTGGCGCTCTTTTCCCCGCGCGGCGAGGTGATCTTCAGCAACGCGGCGATGAACGCGCTGCACAGCGGCTCGATCGGCACGCTGCCGGCGACGCATCCGGTGCGCCAGATCGTCGAGCGCACGCTCGCGGGGCGGAAATCGCAGGGGCCCGTCTCGCTGTCGCTGCCGCCGAAAGACCAGGCGGCGCGGCCGGCGGAAGGGGACGCACCCGAATCAGCCGACCGGCTCGTGATCAGTCACGCAATCACCGACGCAGGCGGCCGCTTTCTCGGCGCGATGCTTGTCGCGCGCAATCTCGCGTACTTGAGCCAGGTGCATTCGACGCTCAACTACTCGCGAAAGCTCGCCGCGCTCGGGCGCCTCATGGCCGGCGTCGCGCACGAGGTCAAGAATCCGCTGAACGCGATGACGATTCATCTCGAGCTGCTGAAACAGAAGTTGTCGCGGCAGCTCGTGGCGGCAGGGGACGGCCCGATCGGGGTCCCCGCGCCGCCGCTCCTCGGCGCCGGCCCGGACCTGACGAAGCACGTCGACATCATCAGCAAGGAAATCCGTAGGCTCGATGAAGTTGTGAACGGCTTCCTGAAGTTCGCCCGGCCCGACGAGTTGAAGCTGCAGCCGGTGAGGCTCGCGGCCCTCATCTCGGACGTCGCGACGACCGCCTCCGCCGAAGCGGAGCGCCGCAACATCACGATGACGGTCGAGTGCCCCGAGAACCTGCCGGCCATCAATGCCGATCCCGGGATGCTCGGCCAGGCGCTGCTCAACCTGGCGCTGAACGCGTGCCAGGCGATGCCGGAAGGGGGGACGCTGAAAATCGCCTCTCGGGCGGGCGCCCGACGGACGGTGGAGATCGACGTCGAGGACACGGGCGTCGGCATTCCGCCGGAGCATCTCAGCCGCATCTTCGACCTGTACTTCACTACGAAGGAAAAAGGCAGCGGCATCGGTCTCTCGATGGTCTACCGCATCGTCCAGCTCCACGACGGGGAGGTGGAAGTCCAGTCGACGCCCGGACGGGGGACGCGGTTCCGGCTGATCTTCCCCCAGGCGTGACGTCGGCGCACGGTCTGTGGTTCGGACGCGGGAATGAGGCGGATTGAAATGAGGAAGTTGCTGCTGTGGGTCGGCGTCGCGAGTCTCGCCGCGACGGGAGCGTGTGCCTCCGCGCAGGCCAAGTCGCCCGCGGACCGGCCGACGCTCGAAGTGCCGCCGGTGCCGCCGCGCGTGATCGAGGCGAAGCCGCTGACGCCCCCGCCCCCTGAACCGGTGGACGACTTGCCGCCGGTGGCGCCGCTGCCTCCCCGCGCTCGCAATACGTCCCCGCCTCGCGAAACCACCAAGGTGGAACCGAAGCCGGCGGATCCGGCGCCAGCGGTGGAGCAGCCCGTTGCGACAGCCGCGGCTCCCGCGTCCCCGCCCGTGCCACAGCTTCGCACGCCGGACACTGTGGACGGTCCGGAAGCGACGCGCCAGGTGCGCGACGTCATCGACCGCGCCCGGCGCGGCCTCGAATCAATCGATTACCGGAGGCTCTCGACCGAGCGGCGGCAGCAGTACGACAGCGCCAAGCTCATGGTGACGAAATCCGAAGATGCGCTGAAGCAGTCAGACTTCGGCCTCGCGCGCCAGCTGGCGGAAAAGGCCGATCGGCTTGCGAAGGAGTTGCAGAGCCGTTGAGGCCGGGGATCGGGATTCGGGACTCGGGGCTCGGGGCTTGGGGGAACCCGGACGCTGGCAGCCGGAAACTGAAGCCGGAAGCTGCGAGTCGAAGCCGGAAGCTGAAGCCGGAAGCTGGAAGCTGGAAGGCAAGAGCTGACCGCTGACAGCTGAAAGCTGAAAGCTGAGACTTGGTAGCTGTCGCCGAATTTAGGTCAGTCAGAAAAAGACCGCGCCATTTCGCGCAAATTGTCAATATCTTGCGCCTGCCCTAAATACAGGGCACAATATCTGGTAGATCCGCGCTTGACAAGGACCGAAACAGGGTCCATATTCGTCTGCCAGCGTCACAGACACGGACGAGGCCTTCCCGGCCCTCGCGAGCACTCGGGCGGATTAACGGTAACCCGTTATTCAGCAGGAGCTTACCTGCGCCGCTCACAGGCTGCGACGTCTGTGCGCGCTACCCAACATTTTTATTCGAGCCCTGACCTGGGGGTCTGGACATGGCTCGGCTTTCGGAGGGGAAGATGCAGAGAGGCGCTGCTCCGCAGGTGGATTCCACCAGCACGCAGACCACGGCTCGCACGCCGGCACCCGTGCCGGCGCCCGTGCCTGGGCTCGAATACGACCGTTTCTTCACCCGCGAGGGCATCGACCCGTTCGACGAGGTCGAATGGGACATTCGATCCGCCGTCATCGGGAACGAGAAGGGGAACGTCGTCTTCGAGCAGCGCGACGTCGAAATCCCCCGCTTCTGGTCGCAGCAGGCGACCAACATCGTCGTCTCCAAGTACTTCCGCGGCACGATCGGGACGCCCGAGCGGGAGCGGAGCGTCAAGCAGCTCATCGGCCGCGTGGTCGACACGATCACCGGGTGGGCGGTCAAGCAGAACTACTTCGCCAGCGACGACGATCTGCAGGCGTTCAGCGACGACCTCAAACATCTGCTCGTATATCAGAAGGCGGCTTTCAACAGCCCCGTCTGGTTCAACGTCGGTTTCGAGAAGGCTCCCCAGTGCTCCGCGTGCTTCATCAATGCCGTGCAGGACACGATGGAGTCGATCCTCGGCCTCGCCAAGACCGAGGGAATGCTCTTCAAGTTCGGATCGGGCACCGGTTCGAATCTATCGGCCATCCGATCCTCGCACGAGCTCCTGGCGGGCGGCGGCACGGCGTCCGGGCCCGTCTCGTTCATGAAGGGCTTCGACGCGTTCGCGGGCGTGATCAAGTCCGGCGGCAAGACCCGCCGGGCCGCGAAGATGGTCATCCTCAATGCCGACCATCCCGACATCGAAGAGTTCATCAACTGCAAGGTCGAGGAAGAGAAGAAGGCCTGGGCGCTGATTGATGCCGGCTACGACGGCTCGTTCACGGGACCGGCGTATTCGTCTGTCTTCTTCCAGAACTCGAACAACAGCGTGCGGGTCACGGACGAGTTCATGCGCGCGGTCATGGACGACGGCGAGTGGACCACGAAGGCGGTGCGCGACGGCGCCCCGATGCAGACCTACAAGGCGCGCGACCTGATGCGCCAGATCGCCGAAGCGACGCACATCTGCGGCGACCCCGGCATGCAGTTCGATACGACGGTCAACGACTGGCACACGTGTCCGAACACGGCGCGCATCAACGCGAGCAACCCGTGCTCCGAGTACATGTTCCTGGACGACACCGCGTGCAACCTGTCGTCGATCAACCTGATGAAGTTCCTGCGCGAGGACGGCGAAATCGATTCGGTGTCGTTCGAGGCCGCGTGCCGGACGATGATCACGGCGCAGGAAATCCTGGTCGACAACTCGAGCTATCCGACGCCAGCCATTGCGAAGAACAGCCATGAGTTCCGGCCGCTCGGCCTCGGGTACGCCAACCTGGGCGCGCTGCTGATGTCGCGCGGGTTGCCGTACGACGGGGATTCGGGGCGCGACTACGCGGCGGCGATCACCGCGCTGATGCACGGGGCGGCGTTCGCGCAGTCGGCGAAAATCGCGCGGGATCACGGCGGCCCATTTGCCGGCTACGAGAAGAACAAGGAGCCGTTCCTCCGGGTGATGCGGAAGCATCGCGCGGCGCTCAAGGACATCGATCGCACGCACCTGCCGACGGACCTGTTCCAGGCCGCCAAGGCCGTGTGGGACGAAGTCATCGAGCTCGGCGAGCAGCACGGGTTCCGCAACGCGCAGGCGACCGTGCTCGCGCCGACTGGCACGATCGGGTTCATGATGGACTGCGACACCACCGGGGTGGAGCCGGACATCGCGCTCGTGAAGTACAAGAAGCTCGTCGGCGGCGGGTTGATGAAGATCGTCAACCAGACGGTGCCGATGGCGCTCACGAAGCTGGGCTACAGCGCGACCCAGATCAAGGAGATCATCGAGTACATCGACGAGAACGAGACCATCGAAGGCGCGCCCCACGTGAAGGAGCACCACCTGGCGGTGTTCGACTGCGCCTTCAAGCCCGCGCGCGGCGTGCGCTCGATCCACTACATGGGCCACGTCCGGATGATGGGGGCGGTCCAGCCGTTCCTCTCCGGCGCCATCTCGAAGACGGTCAACGTCCCGAAGGAAGCGACGGTCGAGGAAATCCAGCAGGCGTACATCGATTCGTGGCGCATCGGCGCGAAGGCGGTGTCGATCTACCGCGACGGCAGCAAGCGCACGCAGCCGCTGAACACCGCGCGCGACAAGGAGAAGGTGGCGGCGGTGGCCGTCGACCCGGGGCCCCGGCGGCGGAAGCTCCCGGACGAGCGCCATGCTTTAACGCACAAGTTCGACATCGCCGGCCACGAGGGCTACATCACCGTCGGCCTGTTCGAAGACGGAACGCCCGGCGAGATCTTCCTCGTCATGGCGAAGGAAGGCTCCACGATCTCGGGCTTTGCCGACGCGTTCGCGCAGGCCATCAGCTACGCCCTCCAGTACGGCGTGCCGCTGCAGGACCTGGTCGACAAGTTCAGCCACGTCCGCTTCGAGCCGTCGGGGATGACGAAGAACCCCGACGTCCGCTTTGCGAAGTCCATCGTCGATTACATCTTCCGGTGGATGGCGGCAAAGTTCCTGTCGCCCGAGGCCCAGTTCCGCGCGGGCGTCAACAACCGCGAGGAAACCGTGACGACCCCCGAGCAGCTGCCGCTCGACGTCGCCGCGGCGGCGGGTGGGTCGGCGACCGGTGCCATCACCTCGAGGAGGATGTCGTCATTCGCGGCGATTCAGAACCAGGAAGACGCCCCGCCGTGCTCGACGTGCGGGTCGATCATGGTGCGCTCGGGTTCGTGCTACAAGTGCGCGAACTGCGGCACGACGAGCGGCTGCGCGTAGATCAGCGACTAGGGACTAGGGATCGGGGATCAGGGATCCGGGATCATTGATTCTGGGTCGGGATCGTTGACCCACACAGGCGCACATAGGGCGGGGCTTCGGCCCCGCCTTTTTTTTCGTCGACGCGTGCTCGGGCGCCCGGCAGTCTGGCGCGGCGGCTCTAGTCTGGCGTACGCTTGATGTCGTCAACACCATGCGGAAGGAAGACATGAAAAGGTTTGTGAGTGCGGCTCTGCTGCTGGCTGTGACATCGACGGCCGCATGGGCGCAGATCAACGCGGGCGAACAGAAGCCGGAAGCGACAGTTCCGTTCACCATGACCCAGGTGACCACGTTGAACCTGCCGTGGCGGATCGCATTCCTGCCGGATGGCCGCATGCTCATCACGGAGAAGCCCGGCGCGGTCTGGCTCGTGACGCAGCAGGGCGCGAAGACGCCTGTCGCGAATGTGCCTGCCGTGCTGTCGCAGGGGCAGGGTGGAATGCTTGGCGTGTATCTGTCGCCGAACTATGCGACCGATCACAACGTCTATCTCACCTATTCGGAGCCGGGCGACGGCGGATCCAGTCTCGCCCTCGCACGCGCGAAGCTGAACATCGGCACAGGCTCGGCAAGTCTCGACGGCCTCGAAGTCATCTGGCGCGACGGCGAACGCGGGAAGGGTGGCCAATTCGGCGCTGCCGTCGCGTTCTCTCCGGAC
>JBBWZJ010000299.1:0-25149 GCA_039648985.1 Acidobacteriota bacterium
AGGAAGCGGAAGCAGCAGCGAGGCCCGGTTGTCGCCGCGGCGGAAGCTCCCGGCCTGGTTTCGCTCCGCACCGCCCCATCCCGGTCCGTAGTACGCCTCTGATTCGAAGTCGGTCTTCAGCGAGCCCGCGGCCGATCCAGGCGTGAAGAGCGGCCGTGCCGGGTGATGCGCGCACACGGTCAGCGCCGATCGCACGCCGCCCGGACGGACACGCGCGAGCGCGCGCGCGGCAGGTGCATCGACGGAAAGCCGGAACACCGCACGCGACTCGCCGCTGCGGATCATCTCCGTCGTGAACACCTGGCCGCCTTCAACGCCTACCGCCATGGCCGTCCCGGTGCCCCCGTCGCCCATCAACTGCGTGCTCTGTGCCTGCACACCTGGGGCGGACGGAGGAATCGCTGTCTCGATCGCCACCGATCCGATCGCCGGCACCGCCGCAATCCAGCCTCCGGTGGCGAGTGCCCGCGATACGTCGGTCCACCGCTCAGTCGTCAGGTTCACACACGGCGTCTCTCCCGCGAGCTCGTACACGGCTTCGAGAAACGGCATCCGGACCGGTTCGCCGGGCGCGAATGTCTGGGATCTGAGCAACGCGCCCTCGGGCGAGAACGCCGCCAGCGCGACCCCTGCGTCAATCGACGCGATCTGGACGCCGGAGAGCGCCACACGCGCCCCGCCACGGTCAGCGGACAGCACGAGGGGGCCCCCGAGCGCCGCGATCCGCTCGAAGAGGGGCGGTTCGACAGTGAGCGAGACGTGCCCGTCACCGCCGCGCCACACCGCATCCTGTGTGCCCGTCCGCAGCGCGAAGGCTTCGTAGGTCCGCGGCCGGCCCGGTGGACGCGCATGCGAATGATCCGCTCCGGTCAGATCGATTGGCGCTGGCACAAATGCCGAGGCGCCCGTGACAAATGTTCCCCGGGGAAGGCCGCGCAGCCACTCGTCGAGAGTGACGCCCACGATGTCCGCGCGCTCGAATCGCAGACCGTCAGTCCCGAGAAAGAGTGCACCGCTCGCGAACGCGAAGACGCGTCTGGCCGGCACGTGCCCGGCCGTCGCACCGCGGGCAGCGCGCACCGTCGCCGCGTCGAAGCCCAGACGGCCGATCCCGCGCCGCGGTCCACCCTCGCCGGTGAGCGTCATGTAGTGGATCGCCATGTCATAGAAATAGTTTTCGGCCACCACTCCCGACCCGGAGGGCAGCTGGTGGAAAAGTGCGCGAAAGAAAAGTCCGGGCTCAGTGTTCGCACTCTGATCCGAGTGGCGGAAATTCGACGCGACGGCGACCGTGGGCAACAGCGCGGCGATCCCCAACGCGAGGCCGGCGGCGATCGATCTCGTGGCGCCGTATTCCCGAAGCGTCTCGCCGATGGCAGTCGCTCCCAGCGCCGCGATCGGCCACAGCAACACCATCACTGGCGTGATGAATCCGTTCACGTCACCCTCGAGATTCAGCACCATGAACAGGAGGCCGGCCGCCGCCCCGGCCAGCAGCGCGACGCTGCTCGCGCGCTCCGTGCGCGCGCGGAGCAACCCGATCGCGAGCAGCACGACGCCCGCGAACCCGAGCTCCTCTCCGATGACCCGCGACACCGCCGGAAGATGCTCCGTGACAATTACCCAGGGGCTGAAGGCGAATCGCTGGCCCGCGTACCGCTCGGCCGTGATGATTCCAAACAGCTCGCGGACGGAGCTCGCGCGGCTCTCGAGGTAGGGGGCCTCCTGATGCGTGCGCACGATGATCAGCCCGTACTGCGCCACACCAGCCGCGAGAATGACGAACGCACTCCCGACGACCTTGGTCGTCAGGACGCGCCGGTTCCGAAGCAGCACGTAGAGCACACACGCGGGAACGAGACCGACGATCGTCAGGTGGTTGCCGAGCCCGAGGGCAAAGACGCCTGTTGCGGCAAGCAGCGCACTCGCGCGCGGCCGGCCGTTCCAGGCGAGCAGGAGTGCGACAGTTCCAGCGACGAGCACCGCCGCGAGGCTGTAGACCTCGGCGAACACCGCGCTGCGCCAGAAGCTCGTCCCGGCCGCCAGGGCGACTGCGGAACAGAGAGACGCCCAGCGACTCGCCCCGATCTGCCGGGCGATCGCGAACGCGACGACGCACGCCGCCGCGGCGAGCACGGCCGAGAGGAGGTTTGCCCTGTAGGCAATCGTTCCGACCGGCATTGTCACGACGAAAAGGTGCGAGAGCCACGAGTACAGCGGGTAGCCTGGCGGATGCGCCGTCCCAAGGACGTACCCGAGGAACTGGAACTTGGGCGTATCTTCCGGCCCGCCGAAATCCGGCTGCAGCGTCCTCAGGTACAGAGCGAGAGCTACCAGCCCGGCGACAGCCGCGCCGGCTGCATCTGGGAGGAGGGGTCCGTCGGATGGTTCAGGTCGCGGCAGACCGCTAGTCTGCAGGATCGCACGTGCAGAATCCACCTCCCGGTCGAGCACCGGCAGTCACTCTCACGGCGTGGCGGTTGCAGCGTGAGGGCGTTTGCAGCGCAAGGAGGCGGGAAATGTGCGTTTCTGGGAAGGCGAGGCGGCGGATCTCGGCGGTCGTGGTCACAGCCTGTGCGTGGACGCTGCTGGCGTGGACGACAGCCTCGGCAGAGCCGGTCCGGATCACCGTCAGCTTCCGCGTAGCGGGTGACCACGATCCGAAGGGTACGACCCCGGCCGACCCCGTCCACGGCTGGGCCGAAGCCAGAGGCTCCTTTTCGATCGTGACGCAGGTTCCCGCGGGCGGAGGTCAGATCGAGGACTTCGCGCGGGGTCTCGGTGCCGACGCCGTATCGTTCAGCTGGGCCGGCACGAGATGGACCACCCGGACCGCGGATGTCAGCGCGCTCGTCTTCGATCCGCACGGTACGCTGGTCTACTGGCAGCTCGCGGGTGTGCCCGCAGGGCTCGGCGAGATTTCCCGCGCCACCGCGCCCGACATTTACCTGGATCCCTTTGCCTTCCTCTACGTCACCCCACGCTCGATGTACCAGGGTCGTGTGATGTCCACCACGGAGCTGAGGAGCGGCGACACGGGCGGCCAGACAACGCCTGGTTCACCGCACGATCCGGACCCCGTCCCGGAGCCCATTCCATTCGCGCTCGTCGCCTCCGGACTCGTGGCGCTCGCCGGCAGGCAGCATGTGACCCGTCACTGATCCTCACGCCGTCGAGGCTGGAGCCGCCCTCGAAGAGGGAACGACTCCAGCCCGCATCTTCAAACCTGCGCCTGGTACCCGGTTGCCAGCTGCACGTGCTGTCCAATGGCGTCGAACAGCATGCCCGTCTGCGCCGTTCTAGCGTGTGATCCCGCCAGTACGAACCAGAGAATCAGGGCGATGACGACTGCCAGCATGATCCACAGCCAGAGGTGGGATCCCTTCTTTACGACATCGATGTCTGCCATGCGTTCCTCCTCGAGTCTTTGGATCGTTTAGCGGCCCTGCCCGCGCGAACCCCGATTCGACGGCCCGGGCGTCGAGTTCTCGTCGATGTCGAACTTCTCACGTCGCACGTCGGTCTCGACCACGTCGCGTTCTTCCACCGTGCGCTTGCCGACGATCAGCTCCTCCTTGATGACCGGCCGCTTGTCGACGACAAGTTCCTCTTCCATCAGCGGCACGTGAATGTCGCCCGATTCGCCGATCGACGCGTCCGCGCGTGCGCCCGCTTCGACAGGACGCCGCTCGATCACGACCTCTTCGCGGCGGCGGGTCACCGGCTCGCTCACGTGCTCGGTCTCGACGTGCTTCGAAACGCGCGCCTCCCCGCGGCTCACTTCGCGCTTGCCGATGTTCAACTCCTCTTCGGAGCGGGTCAGCGTGGCGCGGTCGTGTTCAGTTCTCGCGCGCGCCGACGTGTTGCGATCGGCGATGCCGGCGCCGGTCACGGTAAAGCCGCTCGGCAGCGACCGGGCGAGGATCTGATGTGAGTCGTTGCGCACGTCGACCTCGCTCGTATTGAGCAGCACCGTACCGCTCGAGTCCGACGACGCGCCGTGGGTCGGCGCGACGATCAGCTGTCGGACCTTCATCGCCGACGTATCGATGACGAGGTCTTCGACGCGGCCGATCGATCGGCCGTCAGCGGTCACGACCGTCCAGCCGCGCGGGTCGGGATCGCCGGGCTCGACCTTGTAGTCGGGGAGTTCGCTCAGGGGTTTCAGGTTCTCGGAAAACTTCAGGTGTGAATAAGGTCGCGTCACGTTGGGTGTCTCCAGGGTCTGCAGGGTGCACGACATTGAAGTGCAAGCACGCTGCCGCTTCGTGAGTTGCTGCGGGGTGCGCCCACGCCATCCGTCCGTGAACACACGCGCGTCAGCTCCGCCAAAAGGAGTGGCGTCGTCGTTGCAGTCGCACGGGCATGTTCAGAACCTTCGCAATTCCGATCTCGTGGAGTGAGCTGGGGCGCCGCACGTGGAACGAGTTCAATGCGGACAACTGCCTGGGGCTCGCCGCCCAGCTCGCGTACTACCTGCTGCTCGCGCTCGTGCCCGCGCTCGTGTTCCTCATCGCGCTCACGAGCTATTTCCCCGCGCACGCGCTCGACCAGATGATGAACACCGTCGGGGCCCTGGCGCCGGGTGAGATGACGCAGCTCGTGAAAGATCAGTTGAACAGCATCGCGCAGGGGGAGCACGGCGGGCTCCTGACGTTCGGGATCCTCATGGCGCTCTGGAGCAGTTCGGCCGCCGTCGTGTCGATGACGGACGCCCTGAACCGCGCCTACGACATCGAAGAAGCACGTCCCTGGTGGAAGGTGCGGCTCACAGCAATCCTGCTGACGATCTCGCTCGCAGCGATCGTGCTTGTCGCGCTCGGGCTCGTGTTCGTCGGTCCGACTCTCGCGGAATGGCTTGCGGCGCGCACCGGTTTGGGCGGCGTCTTCGAGTGGACCTGGAAAGTCCTCCAGTGGCCGATCGTCTTTGCGCTCGTTGTCACGGCGCTCGGCGTGCTGAACTACTTCGGTCCCGATGCAGAGCAGGACTGGGCGTGGGTGAGCCCCGGTGCCGTGCTCGGCACAGTGCTGTGGCTCATCGCGTCGCTCGCGTTCAAGGTATACGTCTCCCACTTCGCCAATTACAACCAGACATACGGGTCGCTCGGCGGCATCATCGTCCTGATGCTCTGGTTCTACATCTCGGGCCTCTCGATCCTCGCGGGCGCGGAGATGAATGCCGAGATCGAGCATGCATCCCCGTACGGAAAGGACCCGGGAGAGAAAGTGCCCGGACAGAAGAAGAGGCTCGGCGAACGCGCGGCCCGGGCGTATGCGGAAGGCGATCCCGCGGGGAGCACTACGGAGGCGCCGCGGCAGCCCGCCCCGCGCCCGAGGCCTTACCGGCCCGCTCCCGTCCATGCGCAGCACGAGGAGCGGCGGCTGTTTCCGGGCATCCCGGTGTTCCTGCTGGCCTGGTGGTTCAAGCGGCGGAGGAGCACCCGCGAGTAGCGGGTGGGCGGCGCCCGCCTACAGGGCAGGGCAGCCGGATGCTCCCAGGTGGTATGCGGGGGACCACCGGGCGCCGGTATTCACCGGCATCGGGCTTCGTATCGACGTGGAGCCCCGCAGGGCTCCGTTGCACTTCACGTCTCGCTTCTTGCAAGCTCACTCGTGCATGCCTACGTGTGAGCGCCGGCTCGAGCCGCGACCGCAAAGCGTCCTTGTCGTGGACGACTACGCGGATCTGCGGACGATGTGGCGCATCTGGCTGAACATGTGGGGATTCGAGGTGCGTGAAGCCGCCGACGGCCTCATCGCCACCCAGTCCGCGCTGGACCAGCCTCCCCGCATCGTCCTGATGGACCTGAGCATGCCCGTTATGGACGGGCTGAGTGCAGTCAGGCGCCTTCGATCGGACCCGCGCACCTCGGACGTGACGGTGATTGGCGTCACGGCACACGGTAGGAATCACCCCGCCTTCAAGGAGTTCGAAGCCGCCTGCGATCTGCTGCTCGAAAAGCCGGTTGAGCCGGAAATGCTGCTGATGCAGCTCCGGAAAGTGTTGAAACGGGAGCGTACGGCGTAGCGGCGGGAGGCCCACTCAGATAGTGGAGCCGCTCGCCTTTGCCGGTGCGCGAACCGACCACTGCCGGCCGCACCCCGTGCATCGATAGCTGAGTACCTCCGGGTTGACCGGAATAACCATCTCGGCGTCCGGTGCCTGGCACCCGTGGCAGGTCGGCCCCGGCGGCCGGCTCGAGTTCTCGGCTTTTTTCCTCTTGAACCAGAACTTCATAAATCGAACTGTCGCAGGTGCGGGGCCATGTTACCCGAAGGGCGCCAGGAAACCATCAGCTGCTGCCGTCGGCGCCGGATTGCTCCCCATTATCGAATCGACTCCCGGGTATGACGTTCCCGCCGTCGTGTGACTGATCTTCACAACTGGCGCCCTTCAGATCGATAAGACCGATGACTGACCCGTCGTACGTCTCGTAGATGCCGAGCAGGCATCCGCAAGGCAGGACGCGGCTGGACAGACCGCGGAGGATGCGAGGCATGGCTCATTAGACCCCACCCCTCAGGTCCGGGTTTGACCCGCACGGTCGGCAAAGGCACGCATTCAATGGATTCCGGGGACGAAGGTCCCCACGATTCATCCAACAATGTATGCACCCCAGCCGTAACAAAAGTCCCGCCTCCAGCGAACTATTTTGGCGCTTTTGCAGTTTCAGGCCGTATTTGCAGCGGTATTGCTGGTTACAAAATTGCAACTCGCGGCGCCGACCATGCCAGCACGCATTCTTGTTGTGGACGACGACATCGGTTACCTCACGGTAACCAAGGATCTCCTCGAACGGAGCGGGCACGAGGTGCTGCTGGCCAGCACGTTTGACGAGGGCCGCCGCGCGCTGCGCGAGGACGCGCCCGACCTGCTCATCGCCGATGTCCGCCTCGGCGCCTTCAACGGCCTTCAGCTGATCGTCACGGGCGATGTCCGGATCCCCACGATCGTCGTCAGCGGCTTCGACGATGCCGTGCTGCAGGCGGATGCGAAAGCCTTCGGAGCCGATTACCTGGTGAAGCCGGTGACCGCGTCTTCGCTGCTCGGTCTCATCGATCAGAAGCTCGGTCGGCCGGCAGCGGCCGACCCCGAAACCCACTGACCCGCGCGTCAGCCGCCCTTGGTCTCGCTCGGGTCGGTCAGTGGTGCAACCGGCATATCGTCGAGCGGCTTCGGTTCATCGGGGCGGACCGCCGGATGCGCCGCCGGCGGCAGATCGTCCGCGGCATTCCCCCGCACCGTCGTCTTGCCCGCGTCCCTTCCCTTGAGCGCCGCAAATAACCGCCTGATCATCGCCGTCAACTGGTGCAATATGGAGACCGTCGGGCTGTACGCGGAATGCTGAACGCTGATTTCCTCCCTCTGATCGTCGCCGCCCGTATCCTCGCCAACCCTGTTTCCAATGTGTTCCAGAAGAGGCTCGCGGCCGCGTCCGCCGACCCGCTCTTCGTGATTGGCGCGACGCACGCGCTTCTGGCGATCCCGTGCGTTCTTCTTGTGCCGTGGACCGTTGCCGCGGGCGCCGGGTTCTGGGCCAACATCGGCGTGGCTGCGGCGCTCGCGGTCGCCGGGAATGTGCTCCTCGTGCATGCGCTCCGATCCGGCGATTTGTCGGTGCTCGGTCCCATCAATGCCTACAAGGCGCTGGTGAGTCTGGTGCTCGGGCTCTTCCTCCTCCGCGAGGTGCCGACGGTGACGGCGTTTGCCGGGATGCTGCTGATTCTGTCCGGCAGCGTGTTCGTGTTCCGGGACGGCAGTGACGTCGCGGGCGTCGACAGGCCCCGAGGCCGTGGCATGCCCGCGTGGTCCAGGGATCCCGGTATCCGGTTTCGATTCGGGGCGCTTGCGCTCTCCGCTACCGAGGCGGTGTTTCTCAAACGGGCGCTGCTGCTGTCATCGCCACTGACCGCGTTCGTGCTCTGGTCCATGCTGGGGGTGCCAATGGCCGCCCTGGCGATCGCGGGGCTGCTGCGGCACAGGGTTCGAGATCAGGCGGGGCTGCTTCGCTCGCAGTGGCGTCTCTATGTCGCGCTCGCCGCGACGACGGGGATCATGCAATTGACGACGCTCTTCACGTTCGGCCGCCTGCAGGTGGGTCCGTCGCTTGCGCTCTTCCAGTTGTCGGCGCTCGTGAGCGTATTCCTCGGGTACCGGTACTTCGACGAGCGGCACGTCCGTCGTCGCCTGTTCGGCGCCGGCGTCATGGTTGCCGGAGCCGCGATGATTGCGGGCGCGAAGCGCTGAAGCATGAAGCCGGCACGGCTCGAGCGCCGAGCCGGACACCTATCCGCCGAAATACCCGCTCCGTGCCTTGACGACTGCCGACGATTTCCTGACGCGGACTTCGAGCCGCCGCCATTCATGATCGCCGGCGGCTTCGATTGCCAGCACGTACCGCTGACGCAGCTCGTCGAGCATGCTCGACGCGAGCGTGACGTTGTCCACGGCGGTGTGCGCGAAAACGAGTTGACCGCCCGTCCAGTCCGCGAGATCCCGCAGATCGGCGCCGTCGCTCGACGTCGAGTGCGT
This sequence comes from Acidobacteriota bacterium, assembly GCA_039648985.1. Taxonomy (GTDB): domain Bacteria; phylum Acidobacteriota; class Vicinamibacteria; order Vicinamibacterales; family 2-12-FULL-66-21; genus JALZOC01. Next base: position 8,534 of record JBBWZJ010000299.1, read on the forward strand.
GGCCGCTTCGAGGATCTGCACTTCGTCGATGGCCGGCACCGTGGCCACCACATAGACGGGCACGTCGATCGAGCTCGCGAACCCGGATACCTCCGCGGCTGACATCGCGCTGCTCGTATCGATTCCGTCGGTGAGAATGACGATCGCCTTGTGGCTGGCCGGACGCTCCGACAGGCGGCGCGCGGTTGCGGCTGTGGCGTCGTACAGTGACGTGCTGCCGAACGGCCGCAAATCGTCGAGCGCGCCCACGAGGTCTCCGAAATTGCTGGTGAACGTGTGCCGTTCGTGCAGCGCCGAGTCGAACGTGAAGAGCGCGACCTCGTCTTCCCCCTGACGCAGCTGGCTGACGATGATGTCGAAGGCCTGCCGCGCCATCGCCATCTTCGGGCCGACCCGCATGCTCCCGCTCATGTCCACGAGAATCGCGAGGCTCACGGCGGAGCTCTGGTCGGATCGCATCGAGAGGATAGGCCGGGGGAGTCCGTTGTCGCGCACTTCGAAGTCGGCCGTCGTGAGCCCCTTGACCGGGCGTCCGCGCCTGTCCTTCACCGACGCCTGGATGCTGACGAGATCAACGGAGCTGCGGAACGTTGCCTGCGGACTGTGCGCCGGCGCCTGGGCCAGGAGCGACGCGCCTGCGAGCGTGGTCGCCACAGCCGCCGACATCACGATGCGATGCACACATATGGTCATTGACGGTTCCCCGATTGCCGACGCACACGCGCCCGCAACGCTTTCCCGGTTCGACAAACCTGCGGCAGCAAACGAGACGCGAGCGATGTAGTTGTGGGGAGGCGGCGAGTATAGCACAGGTCGGACCGGAGGGCTCGAGCTGTGAGGGGAACCGGGGCCGTTCAGGCCCCACCGTCGAATTCAGGCTTGGGAACTGTCGCTTTCGGGCTTACACTGGGGGTCCCCCCAGCGCTCTTCACACCCCTGCACAGAACGTCCTGGTTATGGTCCGCGTCGCGCGTCAGCGGCATCCGGGCTCGCTACAGCGCAGACAGGGAGACGTCGATAACAGAGCCATGTTCTATTTCTACGCCAAGGACCAGAGCTACCTCCAGTGCGAGGTGCGGACGACCGAAGTGGCCGATACGTTTGCGATCGAGGTCACCGAGGCGGATGGCCGTGTCCGGACGCAGTACATCTCTGGTTCGGAAGCGGTGCACAAGCGGTGGGTCGAACTTCAGGAAGAATTGACAGGCGCAGGGTGGTGGGGCCCCTGCGGCCGCGATTAGCGCGTCCTCACCAGTCCTCCTCTCAGGAGGGCACCTGCCGCATGACCGCCGCGACCAGGTCCGCGGGCGACACCGGTTCGACCAGGTACTCGCACGCCCCTCCGAACACCGCCGCCTGCTTCGCGAACTCGTCTCGGTAGACAGCAGAGATCAGGATGATGGGAAGGCCGGGTCGCAGCGTGCGCATCTCCCGGCACATCTGGAACCCGTTGCCGTCGGGCAGCTTCACGTCGCACAGAATGACGTCAGGCCGCTTCGTCATCGCCGCCTCGGTGGCCTCGCGTACCGTGCTGACACTCGACACGGCGCAGCCTGCGCGACGGAGAATCTCGGAACGCAGATGCTGCGTCGGTTCGTGATCCTCGACCTGCAATATGGATGGCTGGCGAATGCGCTTGTTCGGCATCTAACGGCCCCGGTCCAGAGGGTGAAATCGGAGGGGTGCGGAGGAGCGTTGCCATCGAGGCGCCGGGCACCCGCGGTCCGCACCCGGGTACAAGTCTAGCGCGGAACGGACCGGGCGTCGAACGGGAGAGACGGTCAGCGCATCAGCCGATTGAGCTCGCCGACAAGGTGCGCCGGCATGCACGGCTTGACCAACACCGCCCGCATCCCGCACGCCTTCGCCTTGGCCCGGACATCCACGTCCCACTGGCCCGTCAGCCCGATGACCGGCAGGTCGCGGGTCCGCTCATCCTGGTGCAGGGCCGCCGTCAGCGCAAAGCCGTTGAGGCCTGGCAGCGTGATATCCGTTACGACAGCTGCCGGGGGGTTGGCGAGCGCCAGACTGAGCGCGTCGACGCCATTCGACACCCCCGTCGGTTCGAAACCTGCCGCGGTCAGGAACTCCAGATAGCCACTGAGCGTGTTGACGTCGTCTTCGACGACCATCACCTGTGTTGTTGCCATCGCATTCATTCCTCGTTTGTCGGTCTCGCCGCATCTGACGGAATCGTCCCCCGCGTCAATGTGTCTGCTGCCAGTCGCTGGCCCGTCGGCCCTGGCCGAGTGTCTGCCGCCGGTCCGGCCGGCGGGTGTCGCGCCGCTCCATCACTCGCACAGCCTCGGTCGGGTCGGCGCGCATCGTGACGCCGGGGTCCATGACGGTGTGTGAGCAGACCCGGTTCCTGCCCGCCGCCTTTGCCGCGTAAAGCGCCGCGTCGGCGCGGCCGAGCACCGCGTTGACGTCGGCCTCGCCGGGCAGCGCCTGTGCGACACCCAGACTGGCGGTGAACTTGACGGAGCCCCGTGCGCACAGCACCGGCGTGGCCGCGAAACGCGCCCGGAGGTTCTCGGCGACCCGCGCCGCCCCTTCGGCCGTCGTGTCGGGCAGCACGAGCAGGAACTCTTCACCCCCGTAGCGGCACCGTTCGTCGCTGACGCGCAGCGTTTCCCGCAGGATCCGCCCGACGCCCACGAGCACCTGGTCGCCGCAGAGATGCCCCTGCTTGTCGTTGACCGTCTTGAAGTGATCGAGGTCGAGCATCACGACCGAGAGCGGCATGCGCGACCGCTGCGCGCGTCTGAGCTCGGCGCCGAGGCGCTCGATCCCGTGATGGCGCGTCACGCATCCGGTGAGCGGTTCGACGACAGCCAGGTCGCGGACCTTGCGGAACAACTGGACGTTCTTCACCGCGACAGTGAGAAGCGCCGCGGCCGCATGGAGAATGTGGCGCTGCTCGTCGGTGAGCGGCAGCGTGTCGTGCCGCACGCCGAGCACGCCGACGAGCTTCTGCTGCGAGATCAGCGGGAACGTATGCCACGTCGCGGCGCGCGGCGCCACTCCACCGGGACGCGCCTGCAGCCGGCGCGATCCGATCACCGGCTGCCACCCGCTCTCCTTGGTCGAGAGCCAGAGGTCATGGCCCGGCACCAGGGGTTGCAGGTGATCGACGATGACGGCCTTGAGCGAGTCGGAATCGAGCGCCTGCGCCAGCGATTCGGCGAGGCGCATCAGCACTTCGAGCTCCCCCGCGCGATCCTGGAGCAGCAACGTCGTTTCGCGCAGCGTTCGAAGCTCGCGCGTCCGGGACCTGTCGTGCGCATGCCGGGACCAGAGGAACGCCGCGGCCGCGACGCCAATCAGCATGATGACCGCGCCGGCAATGGTGGCCAGGACCGACGGGGACAGGCTGGCAATCGCATGCTCCAGCGGCCCCCGCAGCGTCACGACACCCGCGGCGGCCGCAGCTGTGGCTATCCCGAGCCACGCCGCCAGGCGTGCGCCCGCGCTGCGCACCGTCAGTTCACAGTCAGAGTGTGGAGACACGCTCGGTACTGCTGAGCAATGGCAGTGCCGCGGGTGCCCTATGGGCGTAACTGCTTGGGAAGTGCCTGTTTATTGCCTTCGAGCGATGCCGGGAAGTCCTCCGATCGGACGTCTGGCAGTTCCAGTTTGGAACACAGCGGGACGTTTTAGGTCCACCGCTCGAAGACTAGTGGCCGGTCCACGGTGAACAAGAGCCGGATCGCGGAGCGCGGCGCCCGGATGGCAAGGCGCGACGACCGCGAATACCGGGAGTATTCAAGGGAGGAGCAACGCCGCCAGCCGGGATGCCCCGCCCGCGAGGTGGTCCTTGATCAGCGTGGACAGGCCACGAGCTTGAGCGCCCGGTGCTCGTGTGCGTCGGCGCCTCTCGAAACTCACGGCTGCGAACGGCCAGCTAACACCAGCCGTGAGGCCGCGGGCGGCGTGCGTGTCGCTCCGCTCAGGAACACGACGTAGGAGCGCCCGAGGGACTTGATTCGCGAGCGTCCGCAGGTCGGGTTCTCGGGGACCCTGCCGGCGGACGCCTCGCGGACCCCCAGACGGCAAACCCGGACCCTGAACTTGACGGTCAGTTACTGAAGCGGCTCGGCTCATCCACAATGACGTAGAATGCCCGTCGAAATGGCCATAAGCACCGGAGCGAGTGGGGGCGCGCTGCGGTCGCCGCGGTCGGACGTGGCGGTTGTCGGCGGGAGCGTCGGGGCGCCAGGTGTCCGGGCCGGACGCATCGACTCGGTCGATCTCCTGCGCGGGGTCATCATGGTCATCATGATGCTCGACCACACGCGGGATTTCGTCCACCGGGACGCCTTCGTGTTCGATCCGACCGATGTCACGAAGACCTATCCGATTCTCTTCTTCACGCGCTGGATCACGCATTTCTGTGCGCCGATCTTCGTCTTCCTGGCCGGGACGGGCTCGTACTTCCAGCGGATGCGCGGCAAGCCGCTCGGCGAGCTCTCGACGCTGCTCCTGACGCGCGGTCTCTGGTTCATCGCGCTCGAGCTCTGCTTCTTCAGGTTCCTGATCTTCTTCAACGCCGACGTCACCACAATGCTCGCGTTCCTCCAGGTGATCTGGGCAATCGGCTGGAGCCTGATCGTGCTCGCGGCCGTCATTCATCTGCCGCTCCGGGTCATCGTCACGATGAGTGTGGCGATGATTGCGCTGCACAATGCGCTCGACGGGATCCAGGTCACGACGTTTGCAGGTCCGGGAACGCCGATCCCCGGCTTCGGCGCGTCACTCTGGAAGATTCTTCACGAGCGGGGCGTGATCTTCCCGTTCGGCAGCACGGGCCCGATCGTGTTCGTGCTGTATCCGCTGATTCCGTGGGTCGGCGTGATGTGGGCGGGCTATGCCGTCGGGGCCTTGTACGAGCGGCCCGAACCGGAGCGGAGGCGCCTCCTCCTTCGGATTGGCGCGGCGTTGATTGTCGGGTTCCTTGTCGTTCGCGGTGTGAACGTCTACGGCGATCCGTCGCGGTGGTCGGCGCAGAGCACGCTCGTCAGGAGCATGCTCTCGTTTCTCGCCGTCTCGAAATACCCGCCGTCGCTCCTGTACCTGCTGATGACGCTCGGTCCCGCGCTCGTCTTCCTCGGCGCCTTCGATCGCGCCGCACGGGGCATCGTCGCGCGCATCTTCATCACCTTCGGGCGCGTGCCGCTGTTCTTCTATTGCCTGCAGTGGTTCACGTCCCACATGCTCGCGGTCGTCGCGGTCAAGCTGGCGGGGCAGCCGAGCGATTTCCTGTTCGGGAACATCATCATCGGTCCGCCGCCCCCGGCCGGCTTCGGCTTCGGCCTGGCGACGGTCTACGGCTTGTGGATTCTGGGGCTGATGCTGATCTATCCGCTGTGCGTGTGGTTCGCGGGGGTGAAGGCGCGCCGGCGGGATTGGTGGCTTTCTTATATCTAGCTCGTTCTATCTAGCTCGCAGCTTCGCTGCTCGCCTGCCGGGACTCGGGATCCGGGACTCGGGACTCGGGATCCGGTGTCGGGATCAAGACGTAGCTCCCGGCTTTAGCTGGGAGATCTTCTACGTAGCTTCGGGCGTTAGCCGGAAGCGGCGCTATCTTGCTTTCAGCGCCTCCGCGATCTCTTTGAGCGCCTCGCGTTCTTCGTGCGACACCTTGCCGATCCCAAAAATGCCACCCGAGGCGTGCGCGATCTTCTCGCAGTATTCGATCAGCTCGTGCGCGTCGACGTTGACGCGATGTTGGGGGGCCTCGATCATCGCGCCGATGAGGCGCGTTGCTTTATGGAAGGTCTCGTCGGACGGTCTCGAGTCCAGCCACTCGGCGAGTTGACGGTCGGCGGCGCCCCCGGGGGCGATCCCGCGTGAGCGGGCGAGATTGAGAATCAGCCGCCGTTCGGGGGTGCTGACGCCGGCCTTGGCCCAGGCGACCTGGAGAACGGGGACGAGGGGCAGCAGCGCGATCGTGTCGGGGTGGAACCCGAGCTCCGCGAGTTCTCCCAGCATCTCGGGATCGTGAATGCCCGTCTCTTGCTCGAGGGCGAGCCGCTCGCGTGCGATTGCGTCTGCGCGCCGCAAGTTCTCGATGAGCTCGCGATCCTTCTTGCGGAAGTACTCTTCCTCCTGGGCCCTGATGTGCTCGGTGATCCCGGACTTGTTGATCAAGCGCTCCTCCTGCCGTCCCGTTCCGGTGCGACGTCGCCAGCGGCCGTCGCGGCCGCGGTCGGTCGCCGATCCATCTCCATCGTAGCATCGAGCCCCTCGGACGTTCTGCTGCCGCACGGGTGTCTGTTCGTCTCGGACAGGAGGCTGCCGCCGCAGGTGTGCCCTGTTTGAACTCGGTTTCCAACCGCCTTCAGCGCCACGGCCATTTCATGGGTGGACGAACGGATCGATACCGGGTATGGTTGCCCTCACAACAGCACCCAGTGCACAGGGCATATCCCTGGACCCGCTCGGCATCGTGGCTCATGGCCGCGACAGGAGGCCTGATGTTCCGGCTCACGGTCGTCGGTGCGCTGCTGCTCACCGCTGCTACAGCGCGCGCCCAGGGCTTCGGCCCGGACGTCGCCACGCTCGCCAACGATCAACCCACGGTCTACATCCTCGACAGCGCCGGCCGGGAATTCTCGGGCCATCTGCTGCGAATCGATCAGCAGTCGCTCACCATCAGGAACGCGCTCGGTGACGTGCCGTTCGCCATCGCCAATGTACGGACAATCGACAGGCGCGGAGACTCGCTGAAGAATGGCGCCATCGTAGGCGCCGGGGTCGGACTGGTACTTGGCGCGCTCGCCGCGGCAACCAGCACCTGCGGCGGCCTGCTGGGCCCGGAGACGTCGTGTTCCCCGTCGTACAAGCTCGGCATCGTCGGGGTGTCCACAGCTATGTATGCCGCAATCGGCGTGGGGATCGATGCGCTTCGTCACGGCAGGACGCGCATCTATCCGGTCCCTAAAAACCGTATCGCGCTCGGCATCGAACCTCCGTCACGTCGCGGGCGGACCGGCTTGAACCTGTCTGTCGGATGGTGAGACCGCACACCCGCTTTGGTGCGGCGCGCTCGTCCCCCTGCCGCTCGCGAAGAGCCGGGCTCCGATGACGTTCCCCGTCTACCTGCACATCGGCGGGCTCACGATTCACCCCCACTGGATCTTCGAGTCACTCGGCTACGCCGTCGGCCTGTACTGGTCATACCGAAGCCGTCGTCGGATCGGGGACGTTGTCGACCCCAGGTCCCGGCGTGCGGTGACCATTGCCGCGCTTGTCGGGGGACTGATCGGAAGCCGGTTGTCCGCAGCGTTCGAGGAGCCCCTTCGCCTTTCCTCGGGGGGGGCGGGCCTGGAGTTCCTCTTCAGCGGCAAGACCATCGTCGGTGGTCTCGTCGGCGGCATCATCGCGGTGGAGCTCGTCAAGTGGCTGCGGGGTGTCACCACTGCAACCGGGGACCTTTTCACGCTGCCTCTCATCCTCGGAATCGCAATCGGGAGGATTGGCTGTTTCCTGTCCCGGCTCGATGACCAGTCGTACGGGATTGCAACGAGTCTCCCCTGGGGGGTAGACCTGGGCGACGGCATCCGCCGTCATCCGACGCAGCTCTACGAAATCGCGTTTCTCGCTGCCCTCGTCGCTACCTTGCTTTCGTTGTGGGAGCGTCTTCGCGTCACGGGTGACAGGTTCAAGCTGTTCATCGTCTCGTATCTCGGTTTCCGCCTCCTCGTGGACTTCCTCAAACCCGGTGTCCGTCTCGGTGGACTGACGACAATCCAATGGATCTGTATTGCGGCGATTGCGTTCTATGCGCCGCACGTGATGCGGCTCGCTTCAGAGGTGCGCAGTGAGTGAACGCGTCCGCCCGTATCTCTTCTACGACGTCGCCGTTTCCATCTGCTCGACCTGCTACATCAAGGTGGAGGGGAAGATCATCTTCGAGGACGGCTCCGTTTACATGGTGAAGCGCTGCCCCGTGCACGGGACCGAGCGCGTGCTGATGGCGGACGATGTTGACTATTACCGGCGGTGCCGCGAGGTCTTCATCAAGCCGCCGGAGATGCCGCACGTCTTCAACACGCCGGTCCGCTGGGGCTGCCCGTACGATTGCGGCCTCTGCGCCGAGCATCAGCAGCATTCGTGTCTGTCGCTCATCGAGGTCACGGATCATTGCAACCTCGAATGTCCCATCTGCTACGCCGGAAGCGGCCCATCCCGCGGGCACTATCGAACGCTGGAGCATCTCCAGCGCATGATCGACGCCGTCGTCCGTAACGAAGGCCAGCCGGATGTCGTGCAGATTTCAGGCGGGGAGCCGACGCTCCATCCGGAGTTCTTCGCCATTCTGGATCGAGCGAAGGCGGCGCCAATCAAGCACCTGATGGTCAACACCAACGGGCTGCGCATCGCGCAGGACGAGGAGTTCGCGAAGCGGCTCGCGGACTACATGCCGGACTTCGAGGTGTACCTCCAGTTCGACTCGTTCGAGCGCAAGGCGCTGATGGAGCTGCGGGGCGCCGACCTGCGCGACATGCACGCGCGCGCGCTCGACCGGCTGAACCGCCTCGGCGTGTCCACGACACTCGTCGTGACGCTGAAGAAGGGACTGAACGACGGCGAGATCGGCCGCATCATTGATTTTGCCGCTGCGCAGCCGTGCGTCCGCGGCGTCACCTTTCAGCCGATCCAGGCTGCCGGCCGGCTCGAACAGTTCAATCCGGCGACCGACAGGCTGACGCTCTCCGAGGTCAGGCGGCGGATTCTCGAGCAGACGACGATGTTCAAGCCGGAGGACGTGTTGCCGGTGCCGTGCCATCCGGACAGCCTGGCGATGGCGTACGCGTTGAAGATCGCCGGCAAGGTCGTTCCGCTCACGAGCCTCATCGATCCGAAGGTGTTGATCGAAGGCGGGCGGAACACGATCGTGTTCGAGCAGGATGAGGCCGTCCGGGAGGGCATGTTCAAGCTGTTCGCGACCAACCATTCGTCCGAGTCGTCGGTGGAGTCGCTGCGCGAGCTGCTCTGCTGCATGCCCCGGCTCGATGCGCCGGCGGACCTGACCTACAACAACATCTTCCGCGTGTTGATCATGCAGTTCATCGACGCGCACTCGTTCGACATTCGTTCCGTCAAGAAGACGTGCGTGCACATCGTCCATCCGGACGGGCGCCTGATCCCGTTCGACACCTACAACCTGTTCTACCGGGATTCGCTGGAGCAGACGCGGCTCGGCCCGCTTCGGGAGTGGGCGGCGGCTGCGGCGAAGGGAGCGGTTTTCTCATGAGACGTGTGCTTGCCGTCATGCTGATCGGGACTCTGACGACGCTGATGCTCGGGATCAACGAGACGTCCTGGGCCGTGCAGGCTGCTCCCGCCGCGCAGCAGGATGCGGCCCGCGAGAGTGTGGTGCGACGGCTCGCGACCATGCGGCGCGGGTTGACCGTGCAAATCGAGCGGCAGGATCGGACGAAGTTCTACGCCGTGATCGAGGCCATCGGGCCGGACTCGATCACGGTCCTGCGCGATGAGGGGAAGAGCACGACCACCGAAGTGATCCCGGTCGGCGGCATCAGGGAGATCCGGGAGGTCAGTCCGCAGAAGGTTGCGAAGGGCCATAAGGCGCTCATCATCACCGCGATCGTCACGGGCGTGATCGTCGGCGGGCTCCTCGCGATCGTCAGTTCGTGCCGGACGGCCACCACCACTCTCGCGACGACGCCGAACCCGGCGGGCGTATAGTGCATCGGCGCTTCTGCTGAGCCCCGACCCCTGGGGCTGAGAAGGCCTCCTCGAGCCCCACCACGCGGACCTGCGTCAGCCGCCCTCGATGAGTCTCGTCAGTGCCGGGAGGTGACCGAGCAGGCGGGCATAGAGCGCGATCTGACCGCGGTGATACTCCTCGTGGGCGATCGCGTGATGCAGCCAGGTGAGTCGGGCCGCGGGCTCGCCATTGAACTGCACGATTGGCTGCATCAGCAGATCACCTGCGCCGCGCAGGCGCGACAATGATTCCTCGTGGATCCTCTTCAGCAGTCCCACCAGCGGCGCCTTCGCCGTCGCCTTGGCGCGCGTGCCTGCGTACTCGGCGATGAAGTCGGGATAGTCCTGCCGCTGAAAGTTTCCGTCCGGCCGCGCGAGCTCCCCGGCGGCGATGAGTGCTGATTCCGCGATGTGCTGCGCGAGCTCCGCAACCGTGCGGCTGTGCGGGGTCGGCTGGAATCCGAACTCATTTTCGGGGATGTTTTCGAGCTCGGCCATCACGCCCTCCCGGGCGTAGGTCCACGCCTGGAGGGCTTCGTCAATGAGGTTGAGTGCGGTGGTCATTCGGTTCTCCGTTCAGGGCGGCGTGCGCTCCGGGCAGCATGATCTTATGCGGAGAGGCTAGTCGGTCGTAGGCCGGGGCTTTAGCCCCCGGCTCTCTTGATCCCTGATCCCTGATCCCGAGTCCCGATACGCGAGCCTCCGGGCGCCTCATAAGCATGGCGCCTGAACAAGCGAACATAGGGCTTCAGCCCCGGCTCTTGAGCCCGAATCCCGGATCCCGGATCCCGACACGCGAACCTCCGGGCGCCTCATAACCGTGGCGCCTGAGCGAGCGAACATAGGGCTTCAGCCCCGGCTCTTGAGCCCGAATCCCGGATCCCGGATCCCGACACGCGAGCCGAAGGCGAGCGAACATAGGGCTTTAGCCCCGGCTTTCTTGAGCCCGAATCCCGGATCCCGGATCCCGACGCGCGACAATGCGGGCGGCTCTGTCCGTCCGCCCGTCTGGAGCGAAAGTTGGGCGTATGACCCGCCCTGTCAGCACCCCCAGTTACTCTGCGTGTGGAAGGGGACGCACCTCCTTCCATCCAGAGAGGAGCGGTCGCATGTCCCCAGCCGTCCGTCATCGCCTTTACCGCCGATGGAGTCGCCTCTGCATCGAGTGCCGTGAACAGCAGGCGCGGTTCAAGTTTCGCGGTCGGGTCCGTGCCGACCGGGATCACACGTTGTGCTTCCGCTGCTTCCGTGCGGAGGTCGATCGCCAGCGCGCGGCGCGGCAGGCGCTAGCGGCCGCCGCGGCGAATCGTCAGTTCCACGCTCACCCGGATGAAGGCGACGCGGTTAATGGGACGAAGGTACCTGTGTGGTCCGCGGCATGACCGTGTGCGCGGCCGCACAGAGCTGGACCCTCTCAGATGTGGTTGACACCGCCGGTCCTCAGGCCCAGTATGGGGCGTTCCCCTCTACGTCCCCGGGCCCGCACTTCAGGAGCGCATCTCCAAGGCCTCTGTCGCCCGTCGCAGCTGGTAGCGGTACCTCTATGGATCCGTTTGTCCAACAGTTTGCCTCGTTGTGCCGCGCGCACGTCCGCGACATGAGTGTGCCGCACGAGCGGGAGCTGATGACGCGTATCCTGGAAACCATCCGCGACGAAACCGCGGCAGGCCATCCGGTGTACGTGCACTGCTGGGGAGGCATCGGCCGGGCCGGAACGGTTGTCGGCTGCTGGCTTGTCGAATCCGGAATGACCGGAAGTGAGGCCATCGACAGGATTGCCGCGCTCCGCGCGAACACCCCCGACAAGCTCGCCCGCTCGCCTGAAACAGATGAACAGCGTCGGTACATCTGTGGCTGGGCGGCCGAAGGAGAGGAACGTGCCTGACGCGTCGTCCAGCGGGCCGCACCTGGCGGACCGTTACCTGGGCGCGATGCTCGGCCTCGCCGCTGGCGACGCGCTCGGCACCACCATCGAATTCAAGCTGCCCGGCACGTTCACTCCCGTCACCGACATGGTCGGTGGCGGTCCCTTCAACCTCGAACCAGGCGAGTGGACCGACGACACGTCGATGGCACTCTGCCTCGCCGAGAGCCTGCTCGAAATGGACGGGTTCGACGCGATCGATCAGCTCGCCCGATACGTTCGCTGGAAACGGACCGGACTTCACAGCAGCAACGGCGTGTGCTTCGACGTGGGCGGCACGGTCCGCGCCGCGCTCGCCCGATTCGAACGCTACGGAGACCCATGGTCGGGCAGCACGGACCCGTCCACGGCAGGCAACGGCTCGATCATGCGGCTCGCCCCGGTGCCCTTGTTCTTCGCCCGGAGACCCGAGGCGGCGATCAGGCGCGCGGCCGAAAGCTCGCGCACGACACACGGCGCGCCGGAGGCGGTCGACGCCTGCCGCTGCCTGGCCGGGCTCATCGTCGGCGCCCTGCAAGGCCGCTCGAAGAAGGAACTGCTTGCGCCGCTCTTTACACCAGTTGCCGGTCTCTGGAACCGGGAGCCGCTGGCGCCCGGGATTCATGAGATTGCCGCCGGCTCATTCCTCCGTCGCGAACCGCCCGATATTCGCGGCACAGGCTACGTCGTCGAGTCACTCGAAGCCGCGCTCTGGGCTTTTGCGAAGAGCACGTCGTTCGAACACGGGGCGTTCCTTGCGGTCAACCTGGGAGACGACGCAGATACGACAGGGGCAGTGTACGGACAGCTGGCCGGAGCGTATTACGGCGCGGCCGCGATCCCACCCGGCTGGCGGTCGAAACTGGCGCACCTCGGTACGCTCGAGAACCTCGCAGCGCGGCTGCTGACCGCCGCATCCCGGTAAGAAGCGCGCTCGGGAGTTCACGCCGACGTGTGCTGCCTGAACGGAATGGCGGGGGAGTAGCTCGCTTCGAGATCCAGGCTCGTTGCGTACCGGTGCTTTCGGCTCGAGACGGGTCAACCGGAGCTTCGTCATCGTGCGTAGCGGGGTTTACTCGGCCGCGATCTGCCTAATGACGACGTCGAAATGCCGCCGCGTCTTTTCATTCTCTTCGAACACACACCGGCGGGTCTTTTCCCCTTCCGAAACAATGAGAGCCAGCGTGTCGTGCAGTTGCCGGTCCCCGGCTTCGAACGCCCGATTCATGTCCGCTTTGAGCTCGCTCAAATCCATCACGGCCTCATCCCAACATGTCTCAACTTCATCCACCGCTGCACGTCGGCGGCCAGTTCCGCGGCGCCGGCTCCTTCAGGAAATCCGACCCGCGCGACTATGTCGTTGCAGAAACTGCTGCCGTGGGAATCGGAGGGCGAGGAACTTTCGTCCCAAATCCTGGACGGATGGTCAGCCGATCGAGCCGATCACCGCGAGCGTTTCAGCGCTCGCCGTTCTAACCGCGTCCACGAAGATCGATCGGTCGAATGTGGCCAGCACGCCGCCCATGTGCGCAGCAAGGCCCAGCAGGTAGATGTCGGTCAGCTGCCGGTGGCCCTGGGCGACGGACAGATTGAAGCACTCGTCCCGGAGCGACAGGGCATCCGGCCAGAATTGATGATGGCCGCTGGCGCAAAAAGCCCTGAGGCTCCGCAGGATCGCCGGCGCGCGCTCTGACACTCCGGATTTCGGATTCGCGAGCACACGAACGAAGCCGTTCTCCGTGATGGCGCATGTCGCCCAGCCGTGCTTCCGATTGTCCGCGAACCAGTCGTGCGCCGCGTCGTGATGCACGTGCCCGGCATCAAAGAGGGCGACGAGCACGTTGACATCGAGCAGCGCGGGCCGCGTCACTCGTCTCTCAGCTCGTTGACCAGCTGCATGGTCGTGACAGGAGCTCCGGCCCGGCGGGAGAGCACGGGAACGCCGTTCCGCACATGGGGACGGTCGTTAGCCGGCTGCAGCGCCTTGCGAATCAGCTCCGAGACGACAGCCCCCGCAGTCAGGCGCCGTGTCGCCGCGAGCTCCTTCGCCGCCTGCAGCACGTCATCATCTATATCCAAAGTGGTTCGCACCCGATCAGCATCAGACATCATGCATCAGATGTCAACCACTCCCCGGCACCAGATCGTCCGAGTTGCACGTCGTATCCTGCACGTTGCGTGTGATACTCTTACTGGTAGGAGTAATACCATGCGCATCACATCCAAGGGACAGGTCACCATCCCCCAGGAAATCCGTGAACAGCTGGGTCTGCTGCCGCACTCCGAGGTCGTTTTCCAGGTCGACGGCAACGCCGTACGAATCACGAAGGCGGAAACCCGCAATACCCGTGGAAGCGCGCTGCTCGCCCGGATGCGCGGAGCGGCAACGACCGGGTTGACGACCGACGAGATCATGGCGCTCACCAGGGACTGAGAAATGACGACGCTCGTCGACAGTAATGTCCTGCTGGATGTGGTGACCGAGAACGAAGAGTGGGCCGACTGGTCTGCATCCATGCTCGCGGATGCCGCCCAGAACGGCCGCCTCGTCATCAATCCGCTGGTGTATGCGGAGGTGTCGTGCGGGTTCGACAGGATCGAGGCGCTGGACGAGGCGCTCCCCGCCGAGTACTTCGTCCGCGAAGCGCTGCCCTGGGCGGCCGCATTTCTGGCCGGGAAGGTATTCGTGAAATACCGGCGCAGCGGCGGCGCGCGCACCTCCCCACTTCCTGACTTCCTGATCGGCGCGCACGCAGCAGTCGCGGGCTACACCCTGCTTACACGCGATGCCCGGCGGTTCAGCACGCACTTCCCCAGGCTCCGCATCGTCGCGCCTTGACGTTCCGCCGTCGCAGCACGCGGGGGCCGCGGAGCCAAAGCTCCGACGCTACTTACCGCGCTGATCCGTTCGCTACTGCTTCTCGTAGACGGCCTTGCTCGGCTCGTTCGCCGACGCTGGCATGCCGTCGTCCGTAAGGGTCTTGCCGTCCGTCGACAGCGTCAAGACATCCGTATAGAACGGCTTGCCGTCGATCTTGGTGGTCATCTTGATTACCGTCGTGCCCTGACGTTCGAACGCGAGTGTCTGCTTGACGGCTGACCCGGCGATCATCATCGGATGATCTTTGCCGTCGAACGCGCCAAGGCAGGACATCTGCATTTCCGGATACTTGACGGTGATGCCGGTCGTTCCGTCAACAGACAGGTCCAGCGTCGAAGGGACGCCTTTCACCTCCGTTGATTTCCACTTGCCGAAGAAGCCAGGCCCTCCGGAGACTCGTGCCAGGCTCAGATTCATATCGGACGACGTCCCATCGGCCTTCAGCATCTTGATCGTCACTTCCTGGGAATCCCCCTTGACCACGGCACGAATAGTGGAAACCACCTTGCCGTTCACGCGGCTGGTCGAGTCCCACGTGGTGGGGTTCACCTGCTTCCAGGCTGTCGTGCTGCCGTCAGGCAATGGGTGCTCTTTGCCGTCAAGGGCGAAGTCGTAAGCAAACCCCTGGCTGTCGAAGTGGATCAAGCCGTTCTGCTTCTTCTCGAAGGTCACTGTCTGGCCAGTCAACTGACTCTTGGCCATATTCAGTTTCCACTTCCCGGCGAACGTCGGTCCCTGTGCCGACGCTGCTCCGGCGACTGACATCGCAATTGCCACAGCACAGCCGATGACACGAGTTCTCATACTCTCTCCTTGTCAGTGAGCGGCGCCGCACTCTGAGGCAGGCGTGGAGCGCGGCTACGTACTCCCGTGGAAGTTCGGAATCATACAGGTTTCTGGCTCGGCAGTGAGTTACAAAGTACCTGATGAAAGGCCGCCAGGAAGATCCCGGGGGCGAACACAACGCGTATGACCCGCCCTGTCACGGCCGCCTCCTACACTGGGTCCAGAAGCGAGGTGCCATGGCCGAACAAGCGATCTCCTGTCCTTCCTGCGGCAAGAAAATCCCGCTGACCCGCGCGCTGCGGGCAGAAATCGAGAGCTCCGTCAAGGAGCAGTACGACGAGGGGCTCCGGAAGCGGGAGCGCGAGCTGCGGTCGGAGTTTGCGGAGCACATGAAAGCAGACCTGGAACGCGCCGCAACGGAGGCCGCCCGAGCGGCGGAGCAGAAGGCCTGTCACGCGCTGTCCGAGTTGAAGGAACAGCTCAACGAACAATCAAAGGAGCTGGAAGAGAGGCGGAAGCTCGAACTCGCTATCCGGAAGCGCGAACGCGAGCTCGAGCGGAGCAAAGAGGATCTCGAGCTCACGGTCGAACGGACGCTCGCGGACGAGCGCGCCCGCGTCGTTGCCGAAACGCAGAAGAGCCTCACGGACCAGCATCGCCTGAAGGATGCGGAGAAGGAGCGGCAGCTGCTCGAGATGCGCCGGCAGATCGAAGATCTCAAGCGCAAGGCGGAGCAGGGGTCACAGCAGCTGCAGGGCGAAGCGGGGGAGGACACGATCGAGCTGATGCTCCGGACCTCGTTCCCGTGCGACGACATCAGCCCCGTGGCGCAGGGCGTGCGCGGCGCCGACATTCACCAGGTCGTGACCGACTCCCGCGGCGGCAGGGCAGGCGCCATTCTGTGGGAATGCAAGAACGCCAAAAACTGGAGCGACGGCTGGATCGAGAAGCTGAAGACTGACCAGCGCGCGTTGCGTGCAGACGTATCCGTCCTCGTGACCGCGGCACTTCCAAAGGGCTGCTGTCGATTCGCGTTGGTGGACGGCGTGCTGGTCACCGACTTCACCTGCGCCGGGCCGGTCGCGGCGCTCCTTCGGTCAAACCTGCTCCATGTCGCCCAGGCGCGCAGTGCAGCCCTCAACAAAGGGGAGAAGCTCGAGCTTCTTCACCGCTATCTCTCCGGCATCGAATTCCGCCAGCGCGTCGAAGCCATCGTCGAATCCTTCGAGCGCATGCGCGACGATCTCGACCAGGAGCGGCGTGCCGCCGAGCGGCAGTGGGCGAAGCGCACCAAGCAGATCGAGTCGGTGA
>JBBWZJ010000300.1:0-10679 GCA_039648985.1 Acidobacteriota bacterium
GTGTGACCGCCGTTCGGACGCCCGCGGCGCGAAACTGATTAAATACGACGTATGGCAACGCGCACGACCGACCCCCACGAGCGGCTGCGGGACGATGTTCGAATGCTCGGGGGCATTCTCGGTGAGACCCTGCGCGGACGTGAAGGGGCGGGTCTCTACGAAACAGTGGAGCGGGTGCGGGCGCTCTCGAAGAGTGGCCGGGCCGGCAGCGATCACGATCTCGACTCCGTCGCCGGCTTGCTGCGCGAGCTGCCCGTCGAATCCACCGTCACGATCGCGCGGGCCTTCTCGCATTTCCTGACGCTCGCGAACATCGCGGAGCAGCACCACCGCGTCCGGCGCCGGCGCGCGTACCAGCACGACCCGTCGGCGCCGCCGCAGCGCGGCTCGTGCGAGGAAACGTTCGCGCGGCTCATGGCTGGGGGCGTCAGTGGCCCGGACCTGCATGCGGCGACGGCCTCCCTGCACATCGAGCTGGTGCTCACGGCGCATCCGACGGCGATCACCCGGCGGACGCTCATCCAGAAGCACCTCCGCATCGCCGGCGCGCTCGCGCGTCAGGACCGCAACGACCTCACGGCGCCGGAACGCCAGGAGATTGCCGAGCTGCTGCGCCGCGAGATCATGGCGGCGTGGGAGACGGACGAAATCCGCCCGCGCCGCCCGACCCCGGTCGACGAGGCCATCGCCGGCCTGCTCATCTTCGAGCAGACGCTCTGGGACGCGGTGCCGCGATTCGTCCGATCGCTCGACGGCGCGTTGCGCGCCGCCACAGGGCAGCCGCTCGCGCTCGAAGCGGCGCCGATCCGGTTCGGGTCCTGGATGGGGGGCGATCGCGACGGCAATCCGACGGTCACGCCCCAGGTGACGCACCTCGCCTGCGGAGTCGCGCGGTGGATGGCGGCGGATCTGTACGAGCGGGAAATCGGCGCGCTCCGCGCCGAGCTCTCGATGACCGTCGCGACGCCGGAGCTGACAGCACGCGCCGGCGGAGCACGCGAGCCCTACCGGGCGATCCTTCGCGACGTGCGCGACCGCCTGCGGGCGACCCGCGATCAACTCGGGCGGGAGCTCGCACGCGCCGACCTCTTTCAGTCGGAGGTGCCGCGCCTCGAGACAGGGCGTGCCGCGCCTTACCGGTCGATCGCCGAGCTCGTCGAGCCGCTGCAGCTCTGCCACCGATCGCTGACGGAAACCGGTCAGCACATCATCGCGAACGGGCGACTGACCGACGT
Source organism: Acidobacteriota bacterium (assembly GCA_039648985.1). GTDB lineage: Bacteria > Acidobacteriota > Vicinamibacteria > Vicinamibacterales > 2-12-FULL-66-21 > JALZOC01. Next base: position 1,236 of record JBBWZJ010000300.1, read on the forward strand.
GCTGCGCCGCACGGCTGCCTTCGGGCTGACGCTCGTCCGGCTCGATCTCCGACAGCATGCGTCGCGGCACGAGGCCGCGCTCACCGCCATCACCACGCACCGGGGGCTCGGCCGGTACTCCGACTGGGACGAAGCCCGCAGGCAGGCGTACCTGACCGAAGCGCTCCGGGACGCGCGTCCCGTGGTGCCTCCGGATCTCGTGGCCGACGAAGAAGTGCAGGAGGTGTTCGCGACGTTCAAGGCGGCAGCCGAGATCAACCCCGAGTCGCTCGCTGCGTACGTCGTGTCGATGGCGCAGGCGCCTTCAGACGTCCTCGCCGTGGAAGTCCTGCAGGGACAGTCGAAGTCCCGCCTGCGGGTTGTTCCGCTCTTCGAGCGCGTGGACGACCTCGGCAGCGCCCCTGCCACGCTGCGTGCGCTCTTCGCGATCCCGGAGTACCGCGATCGCATTCGCGGGCGGCAGGAGGTGATGATCGGCTACTCGGACTCGGCGAAGGATGGGGGCCGGCTGGCCGCCAACTGGGCGCTGTACCGGGCGCAGGAGGCCATCGTGGAGGTCTGCCGCGAAGCCGGCGTCGAACTGACGCTCTTCCACGGCCGCGGCGGCAGCATCAGCCGGGGCGGCGGACCGACCTACCTCTCCATCCAGTCGCAGCCTCCGGGGTCGGTCGGCGGCCGCCTGCGCGTCACGGAGCAGGGGGAAATGATCCAGGCGCAGTTCGGACTCCCCGACATCGCGGCGCGAAGCCTGGAGCTCTACACGACCGCCACACTCGGTGCCACGCTGGCGCTGCCACCCGCACCGCAGGCGCGCTGGCGCGAGGAGATGGAACGGCTCTCGAAGACCGCCCGCGGCGTCTACCGCGACGTCGTCTACGAGAACCCGGACTTCATCGAATACTTCCGGGCCGCGACACCCGAGGTGGAGCTGGGGGCGGTGCCGATCGGAAGCCGGCCCCCCCGGCGCGTGGCCGACGGCGGCGTGGATTCACTCCGCGCGATCCCCTGGGTATTCGCGTGGACCCAGACCCGCCTGCTGCTCCCCTCCTGGCTGGGCACGGGCGAAGCGCTGACGTCCGCGGTGGAGCGCGGCGAGCAGACGCTCCTGCGCGAAATGTACGAAGGCTGGCCCTTCTTTCGGTCCACCCTGGATCTCATCGCGATGGTGCTGGCCGAGTCCGATGCGCGAATCGCCGCGGAGTACGACCGCCGGCTCGTACCGGAGCGGCTGCAGGATGTGGGCGCGGACCTTCGCCACCGGCTTCATCAGACGATCGAATCGGTGCTGGCCGCCACCGGCAAGGAACGCCTGCTGACCGAGAACGTCGTGCTCCGTCGATCGATCGAGGTGCGGAACCCGTACGTGTATCCGATCAACCTCGTTCAGATCGAGCTGCTCCGCCGCCTGCGCGAACAGGGCGATGCCGACCCGCAGCTCTCGAAGGCGTTCATGGTCACCGTCAATGGGATCGCGGCCGGCATGCGCAATACGGGGTAGCGGCGGCCGGCGCGGAGTCGCCGGGTCGGGGGATCCGTCGTCGAGAGATGCCGCACGGTAGACTGGAAGACGTGACTGCCGCTCATCGGGTGATTCGCCTCGCGCACCGGGCGCAGCCGTGCGCCGCGGTGATGGCGCTCTGCATGACGGTTGCGGGCGCGGCGCAGTCCCCGCCGACCCGGGCGCCACGCACGCTGCGCTCCAGCGTGGAAGTGACGGCTGTCACGGTGACGGTTCGTAACGCCGACGGGCGGCTTGCGCCCGACCTGCCGCGCGAAGCATTTTCCGTCTACGAAGATGGGGAGCCGCAGGCGATCACGCAGTTCACGCACGAGCGCGTACCCGTGGCGCTTGGTCTCCTGCTCGACGTCAGCGACAGCATGTTCGGGTCGCGGATTCGTGATGCCCGCGCGGCGGTTGCCCGTTTCCTGCTCGAACTGCTCGCTCCGGACGACGTGTTCTTCCTGATGGCGTTCAACCACTCACCGCACGTGCTGACGCCCTGGACGAGCGATCCGGACGTAGTCCGCACCGCGCTCGAGGCACTCCATCCGTCGGGCGGCACCGCCATATACGACGCCGTCCTGAAGGCCTTGCCGCTCGTGGAGAGCCGCCCACGGGATCGCGCCGCTCTCGTGCTGATTTCCGACGGCGCGGACACCGCGAGCGACGTGACACTGCGGGAGCTCCGCGCGGCGCTCCTCAAGACCGACGCGTTCATCTACGCCATCGCAATCGATTCGCAGGCCCACCAGGCCATCAATACCCGCGTCAACCCCGAAGCGCTCGCCGAAATCACGACGCAGAGCGGCGGCCGGACCGAGGTCGTGCACGACACCGCTGATCTGGGGCCCGCGACGGCGCGCATCGCGGAGGAGCTGAACAGCCAGTACGTCCTCGGCTACTCGTCTCCCCGCCCGGGCGACGGGAAGTACCACGCCATCCGTGTCACAGTTGCTCCGCCCGGCTACAAAGTGCGCGCGAGAAACGGGTACGTCGCGGCCCGCCGGAGCTGACCACCTCCTCGCCGCGGGTCAGGCCGGTGTCGCCGCGGCCCCCGCCAGGATGCGCGCGAAGGGGCCGGAGTCGACATTCCCGCCAGACAGCACGACCGCCACCGTGCGCCCGCGAACCCGGTCGCGGTCTTTGAGCACGGCTGCGAGTGCGGCCGCTCCCGCGCCTTCCACGACGTTATGGGTGTCTTCGAAGATCGCCCCCATCGCCTGCTCGACCTCGTCGTCCGACACTTCGACGATCCGTTCGACGCCGGCGCGAATCAGCGAGAGGGCCTCGGGCACCGGGGTGCGGCAGGCCATCCCGTCGGCGATGCGCGTCGTCGCCTCGTGCGACACCGCGCGTCCGAGCTCGAGGGAGCGCGCATACGCCGGTGCGGCCGACGAAACCACTCCCGCGATCCTGGTGGACAGCCCGAGCGCGTCCCTCGCGGCGATCGCACCGCAGATGCCTGAACCGAGGCCGATCGGCACATACAACGTGTGGAGATCCGGCACGGCCCTGAGGAGCTCGAGCGCGTAGGAGGCGACGCCCTGTACAAGCCACGTGTGGAACGACGGAACCATGTGCCACCCGCGGTCGGTTGCAATGGCCGCCGCCGCTTCGACAGCGGCCTGGAAGTCGCGCCCATGCTCGACGAGCTCGGCTCCCAATGCCTGCATCGCGCGATTCTTTCCAGTCGCGTTGCCGTGGGGGACGACGACGAGCGCCGGGATGGCATACCGACGTGCTGCAAACGCGACCGACTGCCCGTGATTGCCTCGCGTTGCTGCGACAACGCCTCGCACGGCGGGCATCGCCGCCCGAAGCCGATCGAAGTACACGAGTCCGCCGCGAACCTTGAATGCGCCGACAGGAGTATGGTTTTCGTGCTTGACCCACACGGCGGTGCCGCAGCGCGCGTCGAGCAGCGGCCAGCGCTGCTGGGGCGTGGGCGTCATCCCCTCATAGACGACTCGCGCGGCGCCGTCCAGATCCATCAGCGTCGCCCCGCCTGCGCTCTCCTGGAAATTCGCCATCATCCGCTCCTGGACGCGATGTTACGTCCATTGACGCGCGCAGGCCGGTCCAATGCGGCGGCGGTGTGTCGGGTGATATCGGAAGGGAAAGAGTGGAGCCGCCGGACGGCGGCTCCAACGAGTGCTCAGAAAGCCGCGCGCTGCGTACGGTCGGATCCGAGCTGCTTCACGAGTTTGTTGTACAGGCCGAAAATCAGGAACGTCGGTGCCCACTGCCCCACGAACAGACTCGCGTGCTTGTTGCCCATGAGCTGCAGCGTCATCGACGTGGCCATGGAGCCCACGGCTGCCCACAGGAACGTGTCCGACGGCAGTTTGGCCGTCTGATCCTCAATCGCCTTCGCTACCTTGCCCTCGCTGTGCTCCTGCCGTTCCGCAAATGACGTCGTCATTCCAGGTCCTCCTTGAAATCTGAGTGTCTTGTCTCGACTCCATGGAACCGGAGCAAGCGCGGTGCCAGCAATCACCTTCGAGAGGACCTTGGGTATGATGTACCGCTGGACACATCACTGAATGGCAAACATCCTTCAACATCTTCCGATCGGCGAGAAGGTCGGCATCGCGTTTTCGGGCGGACTCGACACGAGCGCCGCGCTCCACTGGATGCGCGCCAGGGGTGCCGTTCCGTACGCTTACACCGCAAACCTCGGTCAGCCGGACGAGCCTGACTACGACGAAATTCCGCGCCGAGCGCTGCAGTACGGCGCGGAGCGCGCGCGACTCATCGACTGCCGCGAGCAGCTCGTTGCTGAAGGGCTCGCCGTCCTGCAGTGCGGCGCGTTCCACATCACCACGGCCGGGGTCGCCTACTTCAACACGACGCCGATCGGCCGGGCGGTCACCGGTACGATGCTCGTCGCGGCGATGAAAGAGGACGACGTCAACATCTGGGGTGACGGCAGCACGTTCAAGGGCAACGACATCGAACGGTTCTATCGCTACGGCCTGCTCGCGAACCCCGACCTCCGCATTTACAAGCCGTGGCTCGACCAGGCGTTCATCGAGGAGCTGGGGGGCCGCGCCGAGATGTCCAAGTACTTGAGCCGTGCCGGGTTCGAGTACCACATGAGCGCGGAAAAGGCGTACTCCACCGATTCGAACATCCTGGGCGCGACGCACGAAGCCAAGGACCTCGAGCGCCTCGACTCGGGCATCCGCATCGTCGAGCCGATCATGGGCGTCGCATCATGGCGGGACGACGTTCCGGTAAAGCGCGAGGAGATCGCGATTCGCTTCGACGAAGGCCACCCCGTCGCGCTGAACGGTATCGTTTACAAGGACGCCGTGCAGCTGATCACGGAAGCGAACCGGATCGGCGGACGCCACGGTCTCGGCGTCAGCGACCAGATCGAGAACCGGATCATCGAAGCGAAGAGCCGCGGCATCTACGAGGCGCCGGGAATGGCGCTGCTCTTCATCGCGTACGAGCGGCTGCTGACAGGGATCCACAACGAGGACACGATCGAACAGTATCGCGACAACGGCCGTCGGCTCGGCCGGCTGCTCTACCAGGGACGGTGGTTCGACCCCCAGGCGATGATGCTGCGCGAAACGGCGCAGCGCTGGGTGGCGCGGGCGATTACCGGAGAGGTGACGCTGGAGCTTCGGCGCGGCAACGACTATTCGATTCTCGACACCAGCTCCCCCAACCTGACGTACAAGCCCGAACGGCTGACGATGGAAAAGGGCGCGTCGGCGTTCTCGCCGCAGGATCGCATCGGCCAGCTGACCATGCGCAATCTGGACATCGTGGACACGCGCGACAAGCTCTTCACCTACATGAAGGCGGGCCTGCTGTCCTCGGGCCACGGCACGGCACTGCCGCAATTAACCGAATCAGGCGATCCGCACAGGGGGGATCGCAAGGACGATTGACCGGCGGCTCGTCTCGCGCAGCTGAAGCTGCGCGCTACGTACGTAGTGCGGGGCTTCAGCCCCGCCATCAGTGTGAGGGGCTTTAGCCCCGCCATCCGAGTTTCAGATGAGGCGACGATGCATGTGCGATTCCGGGTGACAGGCGGCATCGCCGCCTTTCCGGGACTGACCGCCCCACGGACGATCGACGTGGCCGCGCTGGGTGCTGATGTTCGCCACGCCCTCGAGCGATCGATCGAGGCCGCACATTTTTTCGAACTGCCGGGGCGGTTGCCGCCGACCCCCGGCGCTGCCGACTACCAGTCGTACGAGATCACCGTGGAGGACGGCAGCCGGCAGCACACTGTCGTCGTATCCGACCCCGTCGCAGACCCGGCGCTGCGGGCGTTGATCGGTCAACTTCGCGAGCTGACCGCGCACAGGAAGTGAGCCATTACGACTCGACGGCTGGAACCGGCTCGACGAGCACCGCGTCGGGTCCGCCGTGTCGCGCGAGCACGTCCCGCGCCCGGGCCAGGTCGAGAGCCCCGTCCCACTTCGCGATGGCGACACACGCGACCGCGTTGCCAATCAGGTTCGTCACCGCCCGGGCTTCCGACATGAATCGATCGACTCCGACCAGGAGCGCGAGCCCGGCGGGAGGAATCGCGGGAACGGCGGAGAGCGTCGCCGCCAGTGTGATGAACCCGCTGCCGGTCACGCCCGCCGCCCCTTTCGACGTGAGCATCAGCACGGCGAGAATCGAGATCTGCTCCCGTGCCGCGAGGTGGACGCCGCTCGCCTGCGCGACGAACACCGCCGCCATCGTCATGTAGATGGCGGTGCCATCCAGGTTGAACGAATAGCCCGCCGGGACCACCAGCCCCACCACCGGCTTCGAACATCCGAGATGCTCCATCTTGAGCATCAGCCGCGGCAGCGCGGACTCCGACGACGACGTGCCGATCACGATCACGATCTCGTCGGCCACATACCGCACGAATCGGAGCAGGCCGAGCCCCACGACGCGGAGAACGGCCCCGAGGACGATGACGACGAACAGAAAGCACGTGAGGTAGACGGCGCCCATCAGCTTGCCGAGCGAGAGGAGCGTCGCGGCGCCGTATCTGCCGACGGTGAACGCCATCGCGCCAAATGCGCCCAGAGGGGCGGCCCGCATCACGATGCCGACGACGGCAAACAACGCCTGGCCGGCCTGATCGATGATCGTCACGAGCGACGCCGTGCTCTCGCCGAGGAGCAGCAAGGCCACTCCGACGAGGGTCGAGATCAGCAGCACCTGCAGGATGTCGCCGCGCGCGAATGCGTCGAAGAACGTCGTGGGGATCACGTTCAGCAGAAACGCCGCCGTGCCACCCGCCTGCCCTGCTGCAGTCCCGTAGCCGGCGACGGCCTGGACGTCGGCGGGGCTCGCGGTGACGTGAAGGCCCGCGCCGGGCCGGACGATATTGACCACGACGAGGCCGATGATCAGCGCGACGGTCGAGAGCACTTCGAAGTACAGGAACGCCCGAAGCCCGATGCGGCCGACCTGCTTCAGCTCTCCCATCCGCGCGATGCCGACGACGATGGTCGCGAAGATGATCGGCGCGATGAGCATGCGCACGAGCTTGATGAAGCCATCCCCGAAGGGCCGCATCGCCACCGCGGCGTCGGGCCGCAACACACCAAGCAGCACACCCCCCACGATCCCGGCGAGCACCTGGACGTAGAGGCTCGTATAGAGCGGCCGGCGAGCGACGCGGGGGGACACTGGCGGCACAGAGCGAGGATATACGGAATCGCGCGTACAATCGCGGTCCGATGACCATCGATCCGACCTGGGTGTTCCTGTCGCTGATCCCCGGCGGCGCGGGGTTCATCCTGCTGGTCTACGGAAAAAAAGAGCAGCGATGGCCGTACATCGTCGCCGGTCTCGCCTACATGATTTATCCGTATTTCACGACGACCGTGCCCGCGCTCCTCATCGTGGGCGTGCTGATCGCCGCGGTCCTCTGGTATGCCGTGCGGGAGGGCTGGTAGTCAGCCCCTCATTTCGGAATCCGCTTCTCGTATGGCGGCCGCCCGGGGGCCTTGGACCCTTTCGCGACGGCGTCGCTCACCTCTTTGATAGCGCGCTGGAGCTGCGGGTCGATGCCTTTCGCAAGCTGCGACGGGTCCTCGTCCACGACGATGTCGGGTTCGACGCCGTGGCCCTCGGCGAACCACTGCCCCTTCGGATCGAACATGCGGAAGGTCGGGACCGTGACGCCGCCGCCGTCGGTGAGGGCCGGCGTGCCGCTGATTCCGATCAGTCCGCCCCAGGTGCGCGTGCCGATGAGCGGCCCGAGACCCGCCTGCCGGAAGTATGTCGGAAACGCGTCGCCTCCCGAGCCGCTCCACCCGTTGATGAGCATCACCTCGGGCCCGCGGTGCGCGACGGGCGGCCATTGCTGCGTGGCGCCGTCGCGTACGGCCCAGTACGCCACGATTGGTCGGTTCAGGAGCTCGACGAAACGATCAGGAATCTGTCCGCCGCTGTTCCAGCGCTCGTCGACGATCAACCCGTCCTTCTTCCACTGCGCCATGAACTGGCGCATCAGATCGTTCTGGGCGTCAACGCCCGTGCTCTGGACGTAGATGTATCCGATCTTGCCGCCGGTGGCCTTGTCGACGGCCAGCCGGCGCGCTTCGATCCATGCACGAAAGCGCAGCTCGGTTTCGCTCGACAGGCACTTCACCACGACCTGCCGCGCACCCGCCAGCGCAGGCGACGAGTTGACCGAGAGCAGGACGGTCTTGCCGCCAAGCCCCTGGAAGCTCGCCCAGGGATCGGCCTTCGCGTCGACGGCCACGCCGTTGACGGCGAGCACGTACTCGCCCGCGGCGACGTTGACGCCAGGCTCGTCGAGCGGCGATCTGACGGCGGAGTCCCACGGCCCGCCGCGCACGATGTTCTTGATGCGATACGCGCCGTTCGCGAGCTCCCAGTCGACGCCCAGCATCCCGACCGATCGCTCCGGGACTTCTTCCATGTCGCCGCCGCCGTGATAGGTGTGGGACGCGTTCAGCTCCCCGATGAACTCTCCGAGGACGAAATCGACGTCCCAGCGCGTGACCGCATCCTCCATCAGCTCGCCGTACCGGGCCCGCAGGGCCGCCCAGTCCACGCCGTGCATGTTTGGATCGTAGAAATAATCGCGCTCGAACCTGAACACGTCGTTGAAGATCTGCCGCCACTCCGCGCGCGGGTTCACGGGCGCCTCCATGTCGCCGGTCGCCATCGGCTTCTCGAACTTCTGGCTCGCCTTCACGTCGAGGATCGCGAACTTGTCCTTGCTCGTCACGAGCATCTTCTTGCCGTCGAACGTCACCTCGAAGCCCGTGGCGTCCTCGAGGACGGTCTTCTCTTCGCGTTCGGTCAGGTCGAAGAAGACGATCGGATTCTTGTCGTCACTCGATCCCGACCGAGGCAGCCGGCGGTAGAGCAGCTTGCCCTTGATGGACTGAAGGTCCGCGTAGTTGCCCGCCTTCGGCGGGAGCACGATGGCTCTCGCTTCGAAGCCTTCCAGGTCGATGTTGACGTTCGCCGGGGCCGGCGGGCGCTCCTCCGGCTTCTTCTCGTCATCCTTCTTGTCGCTCTTCTTGTGGTCAGCTTTCGTGTCGTCCGGTGTTCGGTCGACGGGCTTCTTCTCGTCTTTCCTGTCGCCCGGCTTCGGCTCATCAGGGCTCTTGTCCGCGTCATCCGGCTTCTTCGCGTCCTTGCTCTCGTTCGTGTCCAGCAGGGGATTCTCCGAATCGTTCCGGGCCGCGAGCGGAGACTTGACGTCCTTTCTGAGAGGGACGGCGACGATCTTCGTCGGGTTCGGATACGTCCAGCTGTTGTCGAAACTGCCGTAGACGGGCTCGAACTCACGATCCGAGGCATAGAACAGGTACTTGCCTTCCGGATCGAACGTGGGCTGCGTGTCCGTGAGGTACCCCGACGTCACCTGCGTCAGCTTCGCGGCCCTGGTGTCGTACAGGAAGACGGCGCTGTTGGCTGGCCCGGTCGGACGC
>JBBWZJ010000316.1:0-3115 GCA_039648985.1 Acidobacteriota bacterium
GCACCGACGCGGATCGTGTCGCTCATCCCGGCGGTGACGGAGACACTCTTCGCGATCGGCGCCGGGCCGGAGGTTGTCGCGGTGAGCAGCTTCGACAAGTACCCGCCACAGGTCGCGAAGCTCCAGCGGGTAGGTGCGCTGCTCGATCCCGACGTGGAGCGCATCCTCTCACTCCATCCCGATCTGGTGATCGTTTACGGGAGCCAAACGGACCTGCGGGCTCAACTCGCGCGCGCCGGCATTCCGACGTACGTCTACAGCCATGCAGGGCTGGCGGATGTCACGGCAACGATCCGCGACGTGGGGATTCGCGTGGGCAGGCGGGATGCGGCGATCACGCTCGCCGACGCGGTGGATCGCCAGATCGATGCAGTCCGGGCGCGCGTAGCCGGTCTGCCGCGCCCACCGACTCTCGTCGTCTTCGAGCGGGAGCGGTTGACGCTCCGCGGCATTTATGCGAGCGGCGGGATCGGATTCATCCACGACATGCTGGACGCCGCAGGAGGCGCGAACGTCTTCGCGGACGTCAAGCGGGAGGCAGTGCAGGCAACGACCGAGCTGATCCTGGCGCGGCGCCCCTCGATCATCATCGAGCTGCGCTCATCGGTCATCACCGAGGCGGAGCGTGGCCGGGAGCTGGCGACCTGGAGTGCGCTGGCCGCTGTCCCGGCGGTGCGGGCTGGCCGGCTCTATCTTTTTGCCGACCAGCGCATGAGCATCCCGGGGCCGAGAGTCGGCGAGGTCGTCGACATTCTCGCGCGGACGATTCACCCCGAAGCGTTCCCGCGCTGAGCGACCGCCGGACGTCAAGCTGTCGGCTTTCAGACGTCAGCTCTCAGCTCTCAGCTGTCAGACTTCAGCTTACGCAGCTGGGCTTGCCGGTAGCCATCTCCAGCTTTCCACTACCGCGTGACGACTCTCAGAGGCAATCCTGCAACTGGAGCCCGATAGGTGAGAGCTGGAAGCGGGAAGCGGGAAGCTGGAAGCTGGAAGCTGGAAGCTGGAAGCGAAGCGGGAAACGAAAGCCTGAAGCCGCCACCTGAAGTCTGACAGCTGAAGTCTGACCGCTGTCAGCTACTTACGCCGCAAACTCGACCTGGACACGCTGCGGGATCAGACCGCACTCGAAGGCATCCGCCATCAATCGCTCGAGGCCGCGGCGCCCGCGCTCGCCGTAGGCGAGCGTGAGATCGTTCACGTACATGCCGACGAACTTGTCGGTCTTGCCACGATCGAGGCCGCGTCCGAACTGGAGCGCGTACTCGACCGCCTCCTCGCGATGCGACAGTGCGTAGGCGATGCTGTCGTGCAGCATCTTCGAGACCCTGGCGATCATCTCCGGCCCGAGATCCCGGCGGATCACGTTGCCCCCGAGCGGCAGCGGCAGCCCGCCGGTGCGGGTCGACCACCATTCGCCCAGATCCACGATTTTCCTGAGGCCCTCGTCCTGATAAGTCAGCTGCCCCTCGTGGATGAGGAGTCCCGCCTCGGCCTTCCCGTCGAGGACCGCCTGCTGAATCTCGTCGAACGGTACGACGACGAACTGGAAGTCCGGCTCGTAGATCCGAAGCGCCAGGTAAGCGGTCGTGAGCGTCCCCGGGATGGCGATTCGGCTCCCCTTCACCCCCGCCGGGCCGGACTCCTGGGGTGCCACCACGATGGGACCGTACTTGTCGCCCATGCTCGCACCGTGCGGCAGCAGCGCGTACTTGTCCACGAGATGCGCGTACGCGTGGAACGACACTGCCGTGACTTCGTACTGGCCGTCGAACGCCGCGCGATTGAGCGACTCGATGTCCTTGAGCACCTGCTCGACAACGATCCCGCGGGTATCGACGTTCCCGCTCGCGAGGCCGAAGAACATGAACGCGTCGTCGGAGTCGGGGCTGTGGGCGACGGTGATCCGCATTTCACTCATGATGATGTCGTATCGTTCGACGTCGGCGAGGTTGCTACGCCCTGGTGTTCTGGAGAGACCGGACAACGGCGCTCACGCGCTCGATGGCAAAATCGATCTCGGCATCCGTCGTCGGGCGGCCCAGACCGAACCGTATTGACGCCCCGGCCCGCTCGCCCGTCGCGCCGATCGCCTGCAGCACGTGCGACGGAGCCTGGCTGCCCGAGCTGCATGCGGATCCGGTCGACACCGCGACGTCCCCGAGCGCCATCACGAGCGCCTCCCCTTCTACGTCGTCGAAGCTCACATGGAGGTTGTGCGGCAGGCGCCGGGCGCCCGAAGGGCCGTTCATCCGCACGCCGGAGACTTCACGCTGCAGCCCGGCGAACAGCCGGTCGCGCAGCCCGGCCAGGCGCGGTCCCTCGACAGGCATCTTCTCGCGGCAGATTTCCGCGGCGCGCCCCAGACCGACAATGCCGGGGACGTTCAGCGTCCCGGAGCGCAGACCGTTTTCGTGACCACCGCCATCAATCTGGCACGAGAGGGTGAGCTTCGGCTTGCGGCGACGGACGTAGAGAGCCCCGGCGCCCTTCGGACCGTAATATTTGTGTCCTGTCAGCGACAGGAGGTCCACCCCGAGCTGCGCGACGTCGAGGGGGATCTTTCCCGCCGCCTGCGCGGCGTCACTGTGGAAGAGCACCCCGCGCTGCTGTGCGAGCGCGCCAATCTCCGCAAGCGACTGCAGCACGCCGATCTCGTTGTTGGCCGCCATGACGGAAATCAGGATCGTGCGCTCGGTGATGGCGGCGCCCAGCTCGCCGATGTCGATGAAGCCCTCACGGTCCACCCCGAGACGGGTCACCCGGCACCCCTCGCGCTCCAGGCGCTTGCACGAGTCGAGCACCGATTTGTGTTCTGTCGCGACGGTGACGATGTGGTCACCCCTGTCGCGGAGCGCGTGGGCGACGCCCTTGATGGCCAGGTTGTTCGATTCGGTGGCGCCGCTCGTGAAGACGATTTCCTGCGCCGACGCGCCGATGAGCGTGGCGACCTGCTGGCGCGCGGTTTCGACGGCCTTCTGCGCCTCCCAGCCGTACGCATGCTGGCGGCTGGCCGGGTTGCCGAACTGCTCGGTGAAATACGGCAGCATCGCCTCGAGCACGAGGGGATCCACGGGCGTTGTCGCGTGGAAGTCCAGGTAAACGGGGCGCGCCGTCA
>JBBWZJ010000324.1:0-6282 GCA_039648985.1 Acidobacteriota bacterium
CTTGCCGTCGAGCCCCATCCGTTCCTGCTTGTAGAAGATCGGGCCCTTCGACGTGTACCGGATGAGCGCCATGATCGTGAGGAACGGGACCGCCAGGCCGAGGAGCGCGCAGCCGGAAATCGCAAAATCGATTCCGCGCTTCAACAGGCTGTTGAAGCCGCGCAGCGGCACGTCGTTGAGGCTGATGATCGGGACGCCGTCGAGATTCTCGAGCCGCGCCCGGAGCGCGATGAACTGCAGGAGGTCGGGAACGACGTGGACGTCCACTCCTTCGCGGTTCGTCGCCTCGACCACCCCGAGCATCTTCACGTGCTCCTCGAGCGGAAGCGCCACGTAGACGTGATCGATCTTTTCCTGCCGGATGATCTCGTCCGCTTCGCTGAGCGTGCCGAGCAGCGGCAGGCCGCGGTAGCCGATGTGATCGCCAGACGCCCGATCGTCGAGGAAGCCGATGATCTTGAAGCCGAACTCACGGTGCTCCAGCACCTTGTCGGCCACCATCCGCCCCAGATCGCTCGCCCCGGCGATGAGCACGCGCTTCAGCCCGATCCCGGCCCGCCACCGCCGCTCGAACACTTCGCGGACGATCTCGCGCAGCGCGTAGGCAAACGCCACGTTGAACGTGAGGAAGAGCGCCAGGGCCGGGCGCGACACCTCGTAGACGCCCTGATCCTTCATGGCGTCCGACGCGTAATAGGCCTGGAAGTACAACGACCCGACGAGCCCCAGGATGCCGGCCAGGATCGTGCCGACGAAGACGGCGAAGAAATCGTCAACGCGCGAGCGCCCGCGGCGCAGCCTGTACGTCCCCTGGACCTGGAACGCAATCGGCACGATGAGCCCGATGAACGGCATCATCGTCAAGTACTGTGAGAAGGGGGGGATGCCCTTCGTGATGGGGACGATCTGATCGAGGACCCGGAAGCGGACGACGTACGCGAGCGCGAAGGCGGCCATGCCGAGCAGCGCGTCGCAGAGGACGTAGAAGAGAACGAGCAGACGGTTGTACCGCCGCATCATCGCGGTGGCTCGCGTTCGGACATCGCTGCGGCCACGGCCGCCTGGAATTCGATCATGAAGCGCTCGCGGGAGTAGCGTTCCGCGCTGGTGCGGATGGCAGCCGGGTCGAGGCGGAGGCCGCGAAAACGGGAGAGAGCTGCCGCGAATCCCGCCGCCCAATCATCCTGCACAAGCACTCCGGTGACCCCGTCCTGAACCGTCTCGCACGCGCCGCCCGTGGCGAGAGCGATGACAGGCGTTCCGCATGCCTGCGCCTCGACCGGCACGAGGCCGAAATCCTCGACACCGGGCAGCAGGACAGCGGCGGCCGCTCGATACAGGTCACGGATCTCCTCATCGGTGCGCCAGCCGAGAAACTCCACGTCGGGACCGGCGAGACGCCGCAATCTGGCCTCTTCGGGCCCTCGCCCTACAATCCGCAACGGCACACCGGCGAGGCGGCAGGCCTCGATAGCCGTGTCGATCCGCTTATAGGGAACCAGGGCGGAGACGACGAGGAAGCTGCGGTCGCCTCCCTCGCCGGCAGATGAAGGGCCGGGCCGGTAGAAGGCGGTATCGACGGGCGGATACACAACGGTCGACCTGCGATTATAGTATCGGCCGATCCGCCCCGCAACATACTGCGAGTTGGCGAGGAAGCGGTCGACACGCCCGGCGGTCGCCGCGTCCCAGCGTGCCAGGCGCGCCAGCACTGGGCGGAGCAGCCGGCTCTTCAGCGGACCGACCTGGTCCGGGCCGAAATAGGCGCCGAATTGATCCCAGGCGTAGCGCATGGGCGAGTGGCAGTAGCAGACGTGCGTGGCGCGGCCGGTGCGGATCACCGACTTGGCGGCGCAGTGGCTGCTGCTGATCACGAGGTCGTAGGGGTCGAGGTCGAAGAGCTCGACTGCGGTCGGAAAGAGCGTCAGGTAGTGGCGATACCGGCGGCCCGCGCCGGGCAGCCACTGCACCGCCGAGGTCCGGATCTCGTGGCGTTCGATGCGGTCCGAGACGGCGCCCGGGATGCGCACGAGTGAGTAGAGCGTCGCGTCCGGGTACAACTCGCAGATTGCGTCGAGCACCTTTTCCCCGCCCCGCATCCCCGTCAGCCAGTCGTGGACGATCGCGACTTTCGGAGCACGCGTCACCCGCCGAGCACCTCTTCGTAGATTTCGTGCACGCGGCGCACGGAGCGGTCCCACGAGAATTCCTTGACCCGCAGGAAACCGCGCGCGCGGAGATCGTCACGCAGCGCCGGCTCCGTCAGGACGCGCCGCATCGCGTGCGCGATCGCGTCGGGGTCGTACGGATCGATGAGCAGCGCCGCGTCGCCCACGACTTCCGGCAGCGACGACACGTTCGACGTGATGACGGGCGTTCCGCTCGCCATGGCTTCGAGCGGCGGCAGCCCGAAGCCTTCGTACAGGGATGGGAACACGAACACGCTGGCCAGCCGGTACAGCACGGCGAGGGTCTTGTCGGGTACGAAGCCGAAGAACCGGACGTGCTTGTGCAGCTTGTACTTGTGCACAGCGCGCCGGAGCGTGGCGTACTTCGAGATCTCGTCGCCGATGATGAGCAGCTTGACCGTGTCCAGCCCGTCGCGCCGGAGCGTGTGGAACGCGTCGATGAGCCGCTCGAGATTCTTGTGCGGCTTGATGTTGCCCGCATAGAGGACGAATGGATCGTTCAGCTGGTAGCGCTCGCGCACGCGCTCGACCTCGTCGGCGGTCGGCGTCTCGCCGAACCGCTCGTCGATGGCGTTGTAAATGACGTCGATCTTCTTCTCGGGTACGCGGTAGTAGCGGAGGATGTCGCGCTTCGAGGCTTCCGAGACCGTCAGCACGCGGTCCGATCGGTGGGTCGCAAACCAGAGCGCCGACCGGGCGTAGGCATACGCCAGGCGGTTCGGCAGATATTGCGGGAACCGCAGGTGGATGCAGTCGTGAATCGTGACGACGGACTTGCACGGGGTGAGCGGGGGGAGCACGTAGTGCGGCGCGTGGAACAGGTCGATCCCCTCGCGGCGCAGGTCGAGCGGGATGCGCAGCTGCTCGCGCAGTGAATACGCCGGCGCCGTTTCGGCCACGGCCCTGAAGTTCTCGCCGAATTCCTCGACCGTCGCGCAGTCCGCGGCCCGGCAGATCGCCACATACTCGGTATCGTGATCGAGCCGCGAGAGGTGGCGCAGGAGGTTGCGCACATACGTGCCGATGCCGTAATCGCGCAGCTTGCGCGCATCGATCGCAATTCTCACCGCGCGCCGCTCATCGTCCGCCCTCCCGCACCCGAACTCCGAAAACCGCGCGAACCCGGAACCCTGAACGCCGAACCTGCGCGAACCCCGAACCCCGAACCCCGAACCGCGCCTGTCGCTGTAACAGCGCCAAAATTCTACCGCGGGACCTGCCCCTTCAGCCGGAGATACAGCCTGAGCATCGGCGCCCAGCGTGGATGGTGCTTTTCGTAAAATGCGAGATGGCTGCGGCGATACGCCTCGTTCGATCGGGCCGGCGCTGTCGCCCGGGACCGGCCACGCAGGTGCACGATCTCGGCAGCCGGCGTGAACAGGACCTTGTGGCCCCGGGCGCGGATCGCGGCGCAGAAATCCACGTCCTCCGTGTAGAGGAAGTAGCGCTCGTCCAGCAGGCCGGCCGCTTCGGCGACCTCCCGCCGGACCAGCAGGCACGCGCCACTGACCCAGTCCACGTAGCGCACGCGCGCTGTCGTACGGCGAACCCAGCCTGTCGCCGGCCACAGCCCCCGCTCGTACATGGCCGTCACCGTCTTCTGCCGCAGCTCGCCGAACGGGGAAATCATGGGCCCGAACGACAGTTCCGGCCGTCCGCGGCCGTCGACGAGTCGCGGACCCGCGACGGCTGCGTCGGGGTGGCGATCCAGCTCGGCGACGAGTGTGTCAATGGCGTGAGGCGGGGCGACCGTGTCGTTGTTGAGGAGCAGGACGAGATCGCTGACCGTCGCGCGAATGCCGACGTTGTTGCCCGCGGAAAACCCGGCGTTGCGCGGCTGGGGGCACACGCGGACGCCGGGCCAGCGCGCCTGCACTGCCGCGACGCTCCCGTCGGCTGACGCATTGTCCACCACGACAACCTGATGGGTCGTCGCCGGCGGCGCGGCGGCAAGCGAGGCGAGGCAGTTCTCGAGATGCTCGCGCGCGTTGAAGTTGACGATAACGATGGCAAGGCGGGTCATCGGACGGCGATGCCTTCAAGACCCTCGAGCGTCTCGGCTGCGGCGCGGTCCCAGGAATAGCGGTCGAGCACGGCGCGCGCGCGCGACAGCTGGTCGACCGCGGCGGCTGGGGAGACCAGGAAGCGGCGCAGCGCG
Organism: Acidobacteriota bacterium; assembly: GCA_039648985.1. Lineage (GTDB taxonomy): Bacteria > Acidobacteriota > Vicinamibacteria > Vicinamibacterales > 2-12-FULL-66-21 > JALZOC01. The sequence goes on from JBBWZJ010000324.1 coordinate 4,348, forward strand.
GCCGCCGTGCCTTCGACGTCCCCGGCCGTCACGTACTCGGCAGCCGCCCCGTAGACTTCCCGGGCGACAGGCGTGTCGGCGACGACAATCGGCACGCCGGCCGCGAGCGCTTCGAGCGGGGTCAGCCCGAACCCCTCGTATTCGGACAGAAACGCGAAGACCGACGCGCGACCGTAGAGCGCCGCGAGCTCGGCGTCATCCACATAGCTTCGCAGCTCCACTCGCGCGCCGACGCCCTGCGCCTCGGCGATTGCGGCAAGATCCTGGGCCGGCCACGTGCGATCGGCCCCGACAATCACGAGACAGGCCCCCGGAAGATCGGCGGCTGTCGCGCGGGCGAATGCCGCGATCAGGTCCGGGAGCCGCCGCCTGTTGAAGATCGATCCGACATAGAGCACCAGCGGCTCGAGCACGGATCCGCCGTAGGAGCCGACGGGGGAGCGGGATCCCGCGGATCCGGATCCCGGGCTGTGCACGCCCGGCGCAATGACCCTGATGCGGTCGCGGGGCACGTCGAGCCTGGCTTCCAGCTCACCGCGGGAGAATTCCGAATCCGTGAAGATGACCGACGCCGACGCGGCGGTGCGCGCGGTGATGACCTGACGCCGCCAGCGCTCGCGAGGTCGGAACCACTCGGGGTGCGCCATGAAGGAGAGGTCGTGAATCGTGACGGCGAGCGGCGTGCCCACGGCGAGCGGCGCCGTGTACGCCGGTGCAAAGAACACGTGCGGCCGGTCCGCCTTGATGGCCCTCCGGAGCGCCGTCTGCTCCCACCACGTCCCGGTGCCCGATCCGATGACGCGGGCATCCACGGTGCCGGTCGGGAACACGAGCGGCAGCGGTTCCGGCGCATACAGCACGAACCGACGCCTGGCGGCGTCGGCGCGCCGGGTCCATCGGCGCATCAGCTCCCCGAGGTAGCGTCCAACTCCGGTGGTGTCGCCGAGGAGCTCCCGGGCGTCGACGCCGATGGTCAGGATGTCGCTCACGCAGCGTTCCGCCCCGGGAGGGCGGCCGCGTACCCCTCGTAGAGTGCGCGCGCCGCAACGTCCCACGAGTACGCGCGGGCCCGGAGGAGCCCCGCCTCCGTCATCCGCCGGCGCGTGGCGGCATCGGTGAGCACGGTGCGCATGGCCGACGCGATGCCCTCGTGGTCATCCGGATCGATCAGGATCCCTGCACCTCCGAGCACCTCCGGGAGCGATCCGCGGCGCGCCGCGACAACGGGAACCCCGAGCGTCATGGCCTCGAGCACGGGCAGGCCGAACCCTTCGTCGAACGAGGGGAGCACCAGCATTGACGCCGCTCGATACAGGGCCAACCTCTGCGCGTCGTCCACATAGCCGAGCCGCCGGACGCGACGCGCCACATCGACCCCGTCCACCGTTGGCTCGAAACCAGGGTCGGTGACAGCACGGCCGGCGAGCACGAGGTCCGGGGTGTCTGGATCCTGCCGCACGAGCGCCGCGTAGGCGCGGAGGAGCCCCTTCACGTTCTTGCGGGGCTCGATCGTGCCGACGAACAGGATGGGGCCGGGCACGGCGGGCGCATCGCGAGCCGGCCATGCGGGTGCGCCCGGGGAGCACACGGTCACGCGATCCGGCGGCAGGCCCAGCCGCTCCTCGATCAGTGCCTTGGTGTACTGCGAGGGCACGATCACTCCGGCCGCCCGGCAAGCGTGGCGCGCGGCGAGCGCCGGATAGTCCCGCCGTATCTCGCCACGCGTCTGGTCAGGCCGGTCGAGGAAGTACAGGTCGTGGATCATGACGAACTGCGCGGCCGCGCGCGCGGGCAGCAGCAGCGGATGCATGGACTGCACGACATCGACAGGGCCGCTGAACCAGTCCACGGCAGGCCATTCGAGCCGGTGCCACGCCAGGTTCAGGATCGAGACCGGCACCCGGGCGTCCACGGTCCTGGCACCCCGGACGGCCG
>JBBWZJ010000244.1:0-4170 GCA_039648985.1 Acidobacteriota bacterium
TCACGACGGACACGTCGGGGGCGGGCTCCGTACGTGGTGGAACGGCGCCAGATGGCTCACTGACGCCGCGTGCGTCACCAGCCACCCTGCTCGCCGGTCCGGCGCTGCGGATCCCGGCAGCATTCGAACCGGACGCGTCGCGAAATCCGTAGCGCAATCGCGCCCGGATCCCGGCAACCGTCCCCGCGCCGTCAAATGTCGGCACGATGACGCGCGGCCTGAGTGGCACCGACCCACCTCCATTCGTGCGGTGCGTAGAAATACCCGCGGACCGACTTGCCCGGCTCGACGTACAAGATCCGGCTGCCATACCACCAGTCGAGCGTGCCCGAGCCGTGGCGCTCGCGGACGGCTGCGCCGATGGCGTAGATTCCCGGCTGCAGCCCCAGCTCGTCGCACGTGAACTCGATGCTCTGATCGCCGGCGTCCAGCATGAGGGGATCGCCGCTGAGCGCGGTGCTCTGCTGGCAATGCAGCGTCCGGCCGTCGCGGGAGTAGTAGAAGACTTCGACAACGGCGTCGGAAACCGGCGCGTGGACTGTCAGATCCACGCTGGCCCGCAGCCGGCTCCCGGTAGACGTCGCGCGCACTTCCGTGCCGTCCGCCTCGTTGAATCGGACGGTCCTGATCGTGACGGTTCCCGACGGCGGCAGGGCCGGGATCCCCGCGACGTCGCGGACGGCACCGTGCGCGACCTGCTGCTGGTATTCGCCGATGACGTGCTTCGCGTCGCCGCACGACACCAGACGTCCGTCGCTCAGGAGCGCCACGCGGTCGCAGAGCCGTTCGACGGACCCCAGGTCGTGCGAGATGAAGATCATCGTGGTGCCGGCGCGGCGCAGCTCGTCGATCCGCTCGTAGCACTGCATCTGGAACGCGGCATCTCCGACCGCCAGCACTTCGTCCACGAGGAGGATGTCCGCTTCGAGATGCGCGGCAATCGAGAAGCCGAGCCGCACGAACATGCCGGACGAGTAGCGCTTGACCGGCACGTCGATGAAGCGCCCGACTCCCGCGAAGTCGATGATTCGGTCCAGCTTCGCGGTGATCTCGCGGCGGCGCATGCCGAGAATCGAGCCGCTGAGGAACACGTTTTCACGGCCGGTGAGCTCCGGATGGAAGCCGGATCCGACTTCGATCAGCGCGGCCAGCCGGCCGTTCAGGGTGATGGTGCCGGCGGTGGGCGCCGTGATGCGCGAGAGCAGCTTGAGGATCGTGCTCTTGCCGGCGCCGTTGTGGCCGATGAGCCCGAGCGTCTCGCCGTGGAGCACGTCGAAGCTGACATCGCGCACAGCCCAGAACTCGCGCGTCTCGCCGACGGCTCCCCGTGGGGACCGCCCTAGGCGATACCGTTTCGACACCGCATCGAAGCGCACGTCGATCGCCGCCATCAGATGACGTCCGCCATCGTCGCTTCCGCGCGTTTGAAGAACAGGTACGCAAGCGGCAGCGCGACAGCCGTGACGATGCACGCGACGAGCAGGGGTTCAGCATCCGGCGGAACGCCGCGGAGAAGGATGTTGCGCGACGATGCCACTACGCCGGCGATGGGATTCAGAAGGTACCAGGGACGCCACTGAGAGGGGACGACGCTCAGGGGGTAGATCACCGGCGAAGCGAACATCCACAGCTGCAGCAGGACCGGCAGCGCCACCCCGGTATCGCGGAAACGGACCTGGACGGCGGCCAGGACGAGCGACACCGCGAGCGTCCAGGCGGCCAGCAGCACCACGATCGGGACCAGGTCCCACGCGTAGATCGTGAGCGGCACGTGGTACCAGGCGAGCAGCGCCAGGAGGACCAGGAATCCGACGGCGTAATCGAACAGGCCGGCGATCACGTAGGTGATCGGCAGGATCTCCCGCGGAAAGTAGACCTTGGTGATGAGCTGGGTGTGCGTCACGAGCGAGTTCGTCGCACTCGTAGCCGCGGTGCTGAAGAACGTCCACGGCAGCAGCGCCGTGTAGGCGAACAGCCCGTAGGGAACGCCGTCGCTCGGCATTTTCACCAGGAACGAGAACACCGTTGTGAAGATCACCATCATCAGCAGCGGCTGAAGGATGGCCCAGAGAATCCCGAGCGATGTCTGCTTGTAGCGGACGCTGATGCGGTGCACCGTCAGCGTGGACAGGAGATCCGAGTAGTCGCCGAGCCGCGCGAGGTGCTCGTCCACCCGCAGCCATCCCGACGAGGCAGTCCTGATGATCACCGTGTTCATGACGGTCGTCTGTACGACATCGCTGCGGTCATGGGGCTCGTGGCCGCTTCCTTGTACGCCTCCACCGTGACCGAGCGTTCACCGCTCCCCGCTGTGACGACGGGGACCGGGGGCGGTATCGGCCCGCGGTCTTCGGCGCGCCGCCTCTTCGCGCGGGAGAATCGGACGAGTGGATAGATGTGGCGTCCCCAGAAGTACCCCGCGAGGTCCCATACCCGGAGCTCGTCACCCAGCCGCGCTTCGGGTGGAACTGAGTGAACGATTGCGCCGGCGGCGCTCAGGAGGCCGCGAAGCGCGCGGCCGTACAGAAATCGCGGAATGCCTGCGAGGTAGGGAACGGGCAACGGGTGGCGGTGGTCCATCAGCCCGCGCGACACGCCGCGCCAGAAACACCACTGGCGGTAATAGGCGGGTGTCAGCCTGCCGCTGAGCACATGGTGACGGATCACGAGCTCCGGGAGATACCGGCCGCGCGCGCCGTGCTCCAGCAGCCGGAGATACATCTCCTCGTCTTCGCAGGAGAACAGCCGCGCCGCGGCGCGAGGGCCGAGATACTCCGCATACGGGCCCACGCGCTCGAGCACACGGCGGCGCACGACCGCGTTGCCGCCCTTCAACATGCCCTGGAAGCTCGGCGTGTACTGGCGGCGCACCGCTCCGCAGTCGGCCAGGCCGAGCACGGCAAGGTAGTCCGGCGGCACCCACGCGGGCGGCGGTGTATCCCAGCACGCGACGTACGGACCGCCGGCGAAGTCCAGGCGATCGTCCATGAACGCCTCGGCGATGACCTGCACCCAGCCGGCTTCGACCTCCTCGTCGTCGTCGATCATCCCGACGAGCGGCGCACTCGTTGACGCAATGCCGAGGTTGAGGGCTCGCGATTTGCCGCTGCGGCGCTCCACGAGAACGAAAAGGCGGCCGGGTTCTTTCGCTTTCAACGCCGCCATCCGTTCGATCGAGTCGTCCGTGCAGCCGTTGCAGATGACCGTCACACGCACGGCGAAGCCGGGAGCGGGGCTCGCGCGCAGGACCGACCGGACGGCGCGTTCCAGCAACGCCGCACGGTTGTGCGTCGGGATGAGAACGTCCATGCTCGTCGCAGCCTGGTCCATCCGCCCACCGCGGAGGCCCACGCCGTAGGTATTCGCACTCATTGGTGGTCCGGTTCCTATTTGCGCCCCGCTGCTCCTCTCCCGCAGGTCTCGCTGTCGAGCCAGAGCTCGACAGTGCAACCTTGATACCGCTCGGCTCGGATAACTTTCATCAATTAACGCGTGGCGCAATTGCCGTTGAGCTGGGCCTCTCGTACGGCTTTACTGCAGGGCCCGGCAATTGCACGACGCCGAGGTCATGCGTACGAACGCGCGCCTTTTCGCGACGCCCCTCCGAGTGCCCCTCTTGATCCTTCTGTTGCTCATGATCGCCGGCAGCGCCGGCGCGACGGACTACTACGTCAGCGCGACCGGCCGCGACAGCAACGCGGGCAGTTCGCCATCCGATGCGTGGCAGACCGTTCAGCGCGTCAACAACGCGCACTACGGGCCGGGCGACCGCATCCTTTTCGAAGGCGGCCGGACCTTCAGCGGCAATCTGTATTTCGACAGCACCGATGCCGGCACGCCCGCGGCACCCGTCACGGTCGGGTCGTACGGGACCGGCAGGGCGACGATTTACGCCGCTGACGGGGACGGCATCCTCGTGTACAACGCCGGGGGTTTTGTCGTCCGCGACCTGTACATCATCGGGTCCGGCGCGACGACGAATGCGGGGGATGGGATCTTCTTCTTCACGGATCTGGCCGGAGGCGTCAAGCTGCCGTACGTCCGGATCGACCACGTGGACGCGTCACGATTCGGCGACTACGGGATCCTGATCGGGTCGAACAGCGGCACCACCGGTTATCGGGATGTGCGCATCAGCTACACGGTGGCGGCGGACAATCAGATGGGCGG
>JBBWZJ010000012.1:0-21279 GCA_039648985.1 Acidobacteriota bacterium
CTGACGGGCGAGCTGCCCTACGACACGCCTGCCCCGGCGGACCTGGCAAAGCTGATGTCCGGCGAGCTCGTCACCCCACCGAGGGTCAGGAATCCACGGATCCCGAAAACCCTGAGCGACATCGTCATGCGGGCGATGGCGCCGGAGGTCACCGCGCGGTACCAGCGGGCGCCCGAGCTCCTGGCCGACCTGATGGCGGCGCGCGCAGCCACCCAGCCGCGGCGCACACCCGCCGGCACCGTGGTCAAGGCGGAAGCGGGCGGCGGACGAACCGTCAAGGACGATGCGCACGGGATACAGACGCGGCTGCGCGCTCGCGAAACGCCGGCCGCGCGCTTCTGCTGGCAGTGCCGCAAGCCTCTCCACATCAGGGCCGACAAGTGTCCCTTTTGCGGCGAAGCGCAGTGACCCGTATGTTAGACTTCTAACTCACAGCTCTCAGGCCGTCAGGCTCCCCTGCTGTAGCAAGACCCGACAAATCCAGGCGCGGCAAGCACGGAACTGAAGCTCGGATCTGCCAGCAGAGTGTGCTGGTCTGAAGCTGAGGTCTACAAAGCTCATAGCTGACAGCTGAAATTCAGGAGTCACTGATGGCCTTCGCCGGCACCGGCAAAATCTGGATGAATGGTTCGCTCATCGACTGGGCGGACGCGAAAATCCACGTCGCCTCGCACGTCGTGCACTACGGCAGCGGCGTCTTCGAAGGGGCCCGCTGCTACAGCACGCCGAGGGGGTCCGCCTGTTTCCGGCTCGACGCCCACATGCGGCGCCTGTTCGACTCCTGCAAGATCTACCGGATGGACCCGCAGGTCGACGTGTCCGCGCTGACGGAAGCCGTTCTCGAGACCATCCGCGCGAACGAGTTCAAGGCCTGCTACATCCGGCCGATCGTCTACCGGGGTTACAACGAGCTCGGGGTGAATCCGTTCCCGTGCCCCGTCGACACGGCGATTCTCTGTTGGGAGTGGGGCGCGTATCTGGGACAGGGCGGGCTCGAAAACGGTGTGGACGTGCGAGTCAGCTCCTGGAACCGCGCAGCACCCAATACCTTTCCGACACTCGCGAAGAGCTCGGCGAACTACGCGAACTCACAGCTGATTAAGATGGAGGCTATCGCGGAGGGCTACAGCGAGGGGATCGCACTCGATGTCAACGGCCTGCTCAGCGAAGGCAGCGGACAGAATCTGTTCCTGGTGCGGGACAACGTCATCCTGACGCCGTCGCTCACCGCGTCCATCCTCCCGGGGATCACGCGCGACTCGGTGATCACCCTCGCCCGCGACCACGGCTTTACCGTCCGCGAGGAAATGCTGCCGCGCGAGATGCTCTATATCTGTGACGAGGCCTTCTTCGTCGGGACCGCCGCCGAAGTGACGCCGATCCGGACGGTGGACAAGATCACGATCGGGAACGGCCGCCGGGGGCCGGTGACCGAGGCGATTCAGACGGCGTTCTTCAACGTCATCAACGGGAAGGCCGCGGACCAGCATGGCTGGCTCACGTACGTGTACCCGGGGAACCGCTCCAGGCGGCACACACGCAACGTCCAACAGTCCAGCGTGCCACGTAGCACGTCGCACATCTAACGTCGTAGGCAGCACGTCGCACCTGGCACATCGCACGTAGCACGTTGAACGCCGCACGTGTAGCACGTAGCACGTAGCACGTAGCACGTAGCACGTGAAGAGACATGCACATAAACGAGCTTCTTCAGACGGCGGTGGCGAGCGGGGCATCGGACCTGCACCTCAAGGTGGGCAGCTATCCGATGATGCGGGTGAGCGGCACGCTGCTCGTCGCCTCCGAAGAGAAGCGGCTGGACAAGGCCGATACCGAAGCCATGGCAAGCCTGCTCTTCACGGCCGAGCAGCGCGAGAAGTTCCGCAGTTCCCAGGAAGTGGACCTGGCCTACAGCATCCCCGGGGTCGGCCGCTTTCGTGTGAACGTCTTCCAGCAGCGCGGGACGGTCGGCCTCGTGCTGCGCGTCATCCCGATGCGCGTCAAGACGCTCGACGAGCTGGGCCTGCCCCCGGTGCTCAAGCGGATCGCGTCAGAGGAACGCGGGCTCGTGCTCGTGACAGGGACGACCGGCAGCGGCAAGAGCACGACCCTGGCCGCCATGATCGACTACATCAACACGACGCGCGCCGCGCACATCATGACGGTCGAAGACCCGATCGAGTACCTGCACCGGGATCATCACTCCATCGTCAACCAGCGGGAAGTATCGGTGGACACGCAATCGTTCTCGCACGCGCTTCGAAGCGCGTTGCGGCAGGATCCCGACGTCATTCTCGTCGGCGAAATGCGCGACCACGAAACGGTCGAGACAGCACTGCTCGCAGCCGAAACGGGCCACCTCGTGTTCTCGACGCTCCACACGCTCGACGCCACCGAAACCGTCAACCGGATCGTCGCGGTCTTCCCGCCGCACCAGCAGCGCCAGGTGCGCATCCAGCTCGCCAGTATCCTGAAGGGCGCCATCGCACAGCGCCTCCTGCCGCGGGCGGACGGCGCGGGCCGCGTCCCCGCGGTCGAGGTCATGATCACGACCGGATTCATTCGCGACTGCATCGTCGACAAGGACCGCACAGCGCAGATTCACGGAGCAATCGCGTCGGGCACGTCGCAGTACGGGATGCAGACGTTCGACCAGTCCATCTTCACGCTCTACGAGCAGGGATTCGTCACCCTCGAAGAGGCGTTGCGGTGGGCGTCGAACGTGGACGAGTTCAAGCTGAAGGTCCAGGGCATTTCGACCACCTCCGAGCTCGCTCTCGAAGAGATGGCGAGAACGCCGGGCGGCGCCGAGAACGCCCACATCACGCGGTTCGGCGGGTAAGCCCCCTGATCCCTGATCCCTGATCCCTGATCCCTGATCCCTGATCCCCGATCCCGAGTCCCGATCAATGCCTGCCTCCGCATATATCGACGGTCTGCGCCTCCTGGGACGTCGCGAGCTGTCAGTGTCGCAGCTTCGGGCGCGCCTCCTCGACCGCGAACACTCTTCCGACGACGTGGACGCGGCCATCAGACACCTGCTGGACACGCAGGCGCTCGATGATGGACGGGTGGCGCGGGCGTTCGCCAGGACAGCTGCAAAGGTCAAAGGACGAGGCCGGCTGCGCGTCATGCGCGAGCTGCACGCAATGGGCATCGCGAAGGACGTTGCGTCCGAAGCGCTCGCAGAGGTGTTCGGGGACCTGGACGAGCGCGCGCTCATTCGCCAGGCGCTCCAGAAGAAGTTGCGGGGCCGGCCGCGGGCCGCAGATCAGGCGGAAAACGCGCGGCTCTATCAATACCTCATGCGGCAAGGCTTCAGCCCTGCGGGGATTACTGCCGCTCTCCGACAACGGGGGGACGACACGTAGCTATCAGCTATCAGCTATCAGCTTTCCGCTTCCAGCTTCCAGCTTCCGGCTTCCTTCCCGCTTCCAGCTTTCCGCTTCTACGCGCGAACCCTGAACGCTGAACGCTGAACCGAAGCAAACCCGGAACCCCGAACCCGGAACCCCGAACCCCTCTTTCCCCTCCCTACCAAAACTTCCAGTTCCCAGTGAGCACAACGTAAATACCAAGCGCCGCGTTGGTGGTCGCATGCGCCACGACGGCGTGGAAGAGACTGCGAGTGCGTTTGAGCAACAGCGCGTACACCGCGCTGGCGATAATCGCGACCAGCCATTCGGGATGGCTGAGTGCCGACAGCGCTGCCACGATCCAGAACGCGCCTGTCGAGAACGCGCCGATCGGCACCTCCCGCACGTCGGGATTCGTGAAATAACGCAGCAGGAAGGAGCGCATGAAGAGCTCCTCCATCACCGGCACCACCAGCGTCAGCCCGTAGAAGCGCACAGCCAGGAACACGCCTGCAGCCCAGGATGGGTGCGTCAGCGAGGCGAACGGATTGAACCCAACACGGGCGCCAAGGTGCGGGTATGGCACCCACGTGTCGACGATTACCCAGGCGGCACATACAGCCAGACCGATCAGGACAGATGTCGCAAGCCCGCGTGACGACGGCGTGATGTCACGGGCGGCCGCGCCGGCCCACACGAGACTTGCCGTTACAGCGAATACCTTCACCGCGTAGACGACGGGATACCAGCGGATCGGTACATACCCTTCGAGCATCGTGAGCACGCCGAAGAGCACGAACGGGCCGCCGTATTCCCACCAGGCCTGCGCCTCAGGGCTTCGCAATCGCGCCACCCGGCTGGAGCCGCTATCTCCACTCATCGCGTGAATTCCGCCTCGTGCAGCCGCGGCCGAAGCCCCGCTCGCCGCGGACGCCTTACAATACCTGAATGCGTTCTCGCGAAATCCGCTCACGGTTCCTGGAGTACTTCCAGCAGAACGGCCACACGATTGTACCGAGCTCCTCGCTCGTGCCCCACGACGATCCGACGCTGCTCTTCACCAACGCCGGGATGAATCAGTTCAAGGACACGTTCCTGGGGAGGGAGAAGCGCGCGTACAAGCGGGCGACCACGTCGCAGAAGTGCATGCGGGTCAGCGGGAAGCACAACGATCTGGACAATGTCGGGCCGTCACTCCGCCATCACACGTTCTTCGAAATGCTCGGCAACTTCTCGTTCGGCGACTACTTCAAACAGGAGGCGGTGCCGTTCGCGTGGAAGCTGCTCACTGACGTCTGGAACCTCCCTGCGGATCGACTCTACCCGACGATCTTCAAAGGCGAAGCGGGCATTCCCCGGGACGACGAAGCGCACGGGATCTGGACGAAGCTCGTGCCGGCAGACCGCATCACGGAGCTTGGGCTGGCCGAGAATTTCTGGTCCATGGGCGAGACCGGACCGTGCGGACGGTGCTCGGAGATCCATTACTTCCGCGGCGCGCACCTGCCGTGCGACGAAGAACGTCGCGGCGGCGCCTGCCGCGGCGTGGACTGCAGCTGCGACCGCTTCGTCGAAATCTGGAACAACGTGTTCATGGAGTTCGACCGGCAGGGTGACGGGGCGCTCAATCCGCTCCCGGCTCCATCAATCGACACTGGCATGGGCCTCGAGCGCATCACGGCAGTGATCCAGGGCACGCTGTCCAACTACGACACCGATCTGTTTGCGCCCATCCTCACTGCCATCGGCGAGCGCGCCGGGGTCTCCTATGGCTCGACCCTCGACGCGCCTTCGGACGTGTCCATGCGGGTCATTGCCGACCATTTGCGCGCGATGACGTTTCTCATCGCGGACGGCGTGGTTCCCTCCAACGAGTGGCGCGGATACGTGCTCCGGAAGATCATGCGGCGGGCGATGCGCCACGGCAAGAAGCTCGGGTTCCGTCAGCCCGTCCTCCACGATCTGGTGGACGTCGTCGTCGGCGAAATGGGATCGGCCTATCCTGAACTGCCGGCGCATCGCGACTCCGTCGTCCGCGTCGTGCAGAGCGAGGAAGAGCGCTTCGACGCGGTGCTGACCGCGGGCCTGCCCCGGCTCGAGGAGGCACTCGACCGCGCGGCCGCGGCTGGCACGCCGATGTCCGGCGACGAGGCGTTCCGCCTGTACGATTCGCTTGGTGTGCCGCTCGACTTCATGGAGGACCTCGCCGGACAGCGCAACATCCCGATCGATCGCGAAGGCTACGAGCGCGCAATGGAGGGGCAGCGTGTCAAGGCGCGGGCGGGCAGCAGCTTCGCGAGGGAGGTGGACAAATCCCTGACGCTGACGATGGCGCCGGATGTCGAGCGGGCGCTCGAGGCTGCGCGGGATACGTTCGAGGGATACGACACGACGCAGGTGGCCGGTGTCCCGCTCGTGGCGCTCTTCGACGAGACCGGCCGTTCGGTTGACGCGCTGGCCTCTGGCGCGACCGGGTACGTGGCGATCGCGAAGACCCCGTTCTACGTGGAGGCGGGTGGACAAGTCTCGGACATGGGCCGGATTCTCAGCGCCGACGGCGAGGCGACGGTGGACCGCATGGTCCGCCAGGCCCTGACCCGCCCGCGCCTGCACCACGTTCACGTCGAGCGTGGGACGTTGCGGCAGGGACAAATCGTCACCGCGGAGGTCACGGCCGAAACCAGGAACGCGACCAGACGAAATCACACAGCGACCCACCTGCTCCACGCAGCCTTGCGGCAGGTGCTCGGATCGCACGTCAAGCAGGCGGGCTCCCTCGTGTCGCCGGATCGGCTTCGATTCGACTTCGTGCACGTCGCCGCCGTCACGCGCCCGCAGATTGACCAGGTCGAGCGGATCGTCAACGAGCAGGTCTATCGGAACACGCCCGTGCAGACTGCCGTCCGGTCGACGGAGGAAGCGATCGCGAGCGGGGCGATGGCGCTCTTCGGGGAGAAATACGGGGACAAGGTGCGGGTCGTGTCTGTCGGGGGATTCAGTACCGAGCTCTGCGGGGGGACGCACGTCAACGCCACCGGCGACATCGGGTTCTTCACCATCGTCGAGGAGAGCGGTGTTGCGGCCGGCGTGCGACGCATCGAGGCGCTGACCGGAGCGGGGGCTGTCGCGCGTGCCCAGCAGGACCGGTCTGCGCTCGCGACGGTTGTGGCCGCGCTGTCGACGACCGCCGACCACGCGGTCGAGGCGATCCACCGGCTGCAGTCAGAGAGCAAGCGACTGGCACGCGAGGTCGAAGGGCTGAAGATGAAGGCCGCACTCGGCGGCGGGTCCGGAACGTCCGGCGGGTCGGGCGACGTGGCTACCGAGGTCGGTGGCGTGAAGCTCCTCACGAAGCGGGTGTCCGGCCTCGAGAAGAGCGCTCTCCGCGGCATCTCCGATTCGCTTCGTGACCGCCTCTCGAGTGGCGTCGTCATTCTCGCCTCCGAGAGCGACGGTAAGGTGAGCCTCGTCGTGTCGGTCTCGAAGGACCTCGTGTCGCGCGTGCAGGCCGGCCGGCTGGTCAAGGAGCTGGCGCCCATCGTGGGTGGCGCCGGCGGAGGGCGTCCCGACTTTGCCGAGGCAGGCGGCAAGGACCCTTCCAAGATCAACGAGCTGCTGGCGAAGGCACCGGACGTGTTGGGAAAGCTTCTGGAAGGCTGAAAGCTGGAAGCTGGAAGCCGGAAGCGGACGCTCACGTCAACCCGAGATCACCGTTTCGTAACTGAAAGTGCAGATTCGGAACGCTGACCGCTGGGGATTCCCTGTAAGTCATTGCAGTACAGGGGCATCTCGCTTGCGTTGAGGATGGCAAGGATGGCGGTCAGTCTGCTATCCCAGACATCCATGCGCTCCAGACTGCTCCGGATTGCGGCCCTCACGGCTGCCCTGCTCGGCGGCGCCCCCGTCGCGGCGCATGCCCAGCTCTATGCCTGGCGGGACCCGTCCTCGGGCAACCTCGTGCTGTCCGACCACCCTCGAGACCGCACCGCACCGACGTATCCCGTGGGGGGCACCGGGTTCCGCACGACGCGGGTGGCGGACGTCCACCGCAACAACACCTACGACACGATCATCGCGGAGCATGCCTCCATGCACGGCGTGCGGCCCGACCTGGTGCATGCCGTGATTCAGGCGGAGTCGGCGTTCAACCCCATGGCGCGGTCGGTCAAGGGGGCGATGGGACTGATGCAGCTGATGCCGTCGACTGCAGTGCAATATGGGGTGACGAACGCGTACGATCCCGTGCAGAACATCCGCGCGGGGGTCGCCTATCTGCGGCGCCTGCTGGACCGGTACTCGCACAACGAGGAACTGGCGCTCGCCGCGTACAACGCCGGGCCGGCAGCGGTCGAGAAATACGGCGCCGTTCCCCCCTATCGCGAGACGCGCGATTACGTGTCCAAAATCCGCAGCCACGCCGGCACCGTCCCGCCGCCAACCCGAGTCTACCGTGTCGTCGAGGTCAAGGACGGCAGGGAAACGGTCCGCTACACGAACGTCGACAATCACTGAGCTTTCGCTTCCACCTTCCGGCTTCCGGCTTCGGGCTTCAGGCTTCAGGCTTCCAGCTTCCCGCTTCCCGCTTCCAGCTTCCAGCTTCCCGCGTGCAGCTTCCCGCTTGCAGCTTCGGGCTTCCGGCTTCATTGCACGTAGCACGTAGCACGCGGCACGTGGAGGTCGCACGTTGCACGTAGCACGTGGCCGTTCTACGATCCCCCCGTGGAGTCCGTTCGCCTCGATATCTGGCTCGACGTGGCCTGCCTCTTCCGGACCCGCTCCGAGGCGCAGAAGGCCTGCAAGGCCGGTCGGGTGGACGTCAACGGCCAGTGGGCGAAGCCGCATCGGGAGATCAAGTCGGGCGACGAGATCGTGATCAGCCGGCCGCTCGGTCGCAAGCAGCGGCTCGTGGTCTACGCGGTGGCCGACAAACACATTGCCCGCGCGGAAGCGCGAGGCCTGTACGAGGATCTGACGCCGCCGCCGACTGCAGAGGAACTGGAACTGCGTCGGATGGCGAAACTGGCGCGCCCGTTTGTCAGGCCCGCCAGCGCCGGGTCGCCCGACAAGCGTGAGCGCCGCCAGTTGCGTCGCATGAAAGAGGGCGAGTCGGACTGACCGCTACTGCCAGTAGGCGAGCGCCTGCGGGACGACGAACTCGAGGCTGACCGAATCTGCCGCGGTCGAGACACTCAGGCGGCCTCCCTGCCGGCGTGCGCTGTGGCGCGCACTCGCGACCAGCAACTCCCCGGGTCCTCCGAGAAACGCCGCGGCGACTCCGTCCTCCTCGCCGGCGGCCGGTGTCAGGCGGGCCTGGGCGTGGAGAGATACGGTCAGCATGATCGCGGGCCTGACGCGCGGGGTCGCGACAGCGATGGCGACACGGTCACCGGCAATCGCGATGCTCAGCACGGCGTGGAGGACGCCGGTCCAGGCCGTCATCATCGCGCTCTTGTCGGCGAGCGCGCCGCGAAGCTTCAGCGAGTGGAGCCACTCCACCTCGACGCCTCTCAGCCGCGCCTCGAGCGCGATATCTCGGCGGAGTTCTTCCGTGAATTCGAGCCAGTCGAATTCTTCCGGCTGGAGTTGCCCATTGTCGGCCAGGGACGCAGCAGCCGCCGCGAGCGCCGCCGCACGCCGCCTTTCCACCTTGATGACATCAGCGATGACCGCCTGCTGAAAGGCGGATCGTGCCACTGACGCCGCGGGCGCCAGGACCGTGACGAAATCCAGCGCGCCGCCGATTTCATCGACCGCGGCCGTGAAGACCGTGTCGAGCGCCCCGGTCGGATGTGGCGCGCGCTCCGACGCCAGCGCGGTGGACGAGAGGTCGCCGGCGGACTCCGGTTCAGCGTTCACGGACTTCGACGTGCGGGCGGTAGCGACATCAGTGGACGTTTCGAGTTGGCGGCGGCTCGATACGACAGCGGCCTGCGCGCGCAACTCCGACGCGCGAACGGCGTCCGCGTGCACGAGAAGGCACGGGACGGCCTGCAGTCCCGCCTGGCGCGCGGCGGCCAGTCTCCGTTCGCCGGCGAGCAGATCGAACCGCCCGCCGCTCCCTTGGGTCACGAGCAGAGGCTGAAGCACGCCGACCTGGCGAATGGATGCCGTCAGCTCAAGAGGTCCTCCGGCGACATGACCAGGTGGTCCACGACGCCGTTGGACGGAAGGTGCTAGCCGTCCGCCGGACCAACTGAGTCAATCTGATCGATCGAGATGTGGCGAACCGTCTGGAGCGGCGTGTCGCCCATCAGCTGCTCGACGTAGTGCGACGCATGGCGCATCCGATACGCCGGCGGCAGCCCTTCCCGGGTCCGCGATCCCCGTGCTCGCGGTCTCGCCGCGGGTTCGTCGTCTTCGTCGTCGTGGGCGTCCGCGAAGTCGGCACTGTCGGGAACTGCATCGGACGGCTGCAGGGGTGGGGTCATCTCGAAATCGTGCACGCGAGCGCTCCGTGGGGGAAGAGGCCTGACGGCAACCAATGCAATGGATGAGTCAGTATAGCAGCGATCTGCTGTGGTATAATTCTTCGTTTCTACGAGTCGTCCCGGGCCGCCGCAGGCGTGCCGACGATCGTATCGGCGTCCATCAAGACAAAAGGATTCAAGAGTGGCCAGTCACGAGTCTGCGCTCAAAGCGCACCGCCAGAACGTCAAGCGCCGGGACCAGAACCGCCAGATGCGCACCCGTCTTCGTGGAGCGCTGCGCGACATCCGCGCCGCCATCGACTCGGAAGACCCCGCGAAGGTGAAAGACGCCCTACGCGAAACCGTGTCGCTCGTCGACAAGATGGCGAAAAAGAAGCTGATTCACAAGAACGCCGCCGGCCGCTACAAGTCCAGGCTGGCGATCCGCGTTGCCAAAAAGGCCGCCGCAGCGTAGCCATCAGCTTTCAGCTTTCAGCTATCAACTTCGGCGCCAGGACTTAGATTTCGCTGGACACGCGCTTTCCTCTGTCTGACAGCTGAGAGCTGACCGCTACCTTCGGCACAGATCCACGACGAGCCGCTCCAGCAGAGTCCGCGGATCGCCGCCCGAGCTCTTGAGCTCCAGGTCGGTCCGGAACACCGCCTCGACTGCGGGGCGCACGCGCCGCGGATCGAATCCAACCAGCTTCTCGCGCACGAACCATCCGAGCTGCCCCAGGATCATGTAGGGCACGCCACCCCCCTCGAGCGCCAGCGCGAGCTGCCGGAGCGCGGCTGCGGCGTCGCCCCGCTCGATCGCATTCGTGACGGCCCAGTCGTCCTGCGACGTTTCCGCCGTCACGACAGCCTG
This sequence comes from Acidobacteriota bacterium, assembly GCA_039648985.1. GTDB lineage: Bacteria > Acidobacteriota > Vicinamibacteria > Vicinamibacterales > 2-12-FULL-66-21 > JALZOC01. The sequence goes on from JBBWZJ010000012.1 coordinate 10,635, forward strand.
CACATCCTCCACCGTAATCTTCTGCTTGTCCGCGGCATAGAGCAGCAGCCGCTCGAGATCGCCTCGAAGGATGCTGATGTCCGTCCCCGCGCGCGTCGCGACGAGACGGGACGCGGTCGGATCGATCTGCTTCCCGGCATCCGCAACGGCCTGCTTGACCAGCGCTTCCGCCTGTCTCGCCACCTGCCGCAGGTCGAGCCCTTTCGCGTCCTTGCCGCGCTTCAATCCCCAGCACTCGACGACGGTGGCGCCCTTCTGGACGGCCTTGTACAGCCGCCGTACCCGATCCACATCCGCGGCGACGAACACGAGCGTGGTCATGGGCTCCGGCGCCCGGACGTACGCTTCGAGCACTTCGACATCGCCGGGTTCTCCAGCCTCTGACTCGTCGTCGCCACCTTCCTGGCCGCGTCGTTTCGGCTTGAAGATCTTTTCCGCACGCAGCACCACAATCACGCGCCGGTCCCCCATCATGGGCAGCGTGCGCGCCGACTGCACAATCGCCTCGGGGGCACCCGCCTTCTCGCCCGCATAAAGGCGTTCGAGGTTGAACGCGCGCAGCTCGTCTTCCACGACCGACGACAGGTCCGCCGCCAGACGCGACATCTCCGCCTCGTCGTCTCCAACGATCAGATAGAGGGGGTCCAGTTTGTCCTGGGCGATTTGCTTCCGCACGGCTTGCGGCGTAGACGTCGGCATTGGATCAAATTCTCAAGGGCGCCACAGTGCCGACTTGCGTCATTCATGACCCGCGAGGCGACTCGGGTCGTTCGATTCGGAAACGATGCGGAGCACGCGGTCAGGCCTCCCGAAACACGCTGCGTAGGCCAGCGACAGGGCGCGCGATCCTGAATGGTCGCGCGCCGCGTTCTGCCGACGGTAAGCCGCAGCGGCGTGTTTCCGGCGTGCGGAGCGGTTTCCGGAGCGAATGGGCCGAGCCGGCTCCCGCATCAATAACGCGCGCGCTAACCTGCCGGACTACCAAAGATGGCTCTCAGAAGGCTTCAAGAATCGCGCTGACGACGCTCCGCGCGAATTCGGTGGCGACACGGTCGAGCGCGTTTGCGTCCTGGCCGAAGAAGGCACTCGGGTCGCCGACGTTGGTCGTGATGTCGAACTCCTCACGGAACTGCATGGCGGGATTCGACCACAGAATCTTGTTCGCCTTCACGTCCTTGAACTCGATGCGGGCGGTGAGCGTGAGGACGTATCGCGACGCCTGGCGATCGGTGGTGAATGCGGCGGGCGTCAGCGTGATCGAGGAAATCTCGCCGGTCAGCAGCCCGTCGGCCGCTGTGGCGGACGGATCCACCTTGTACTTGCCCCTCCCGATGAACTCCGAGATGACGCGTTCGGTGATCCGTTTCTCGACGTCGAACACTGGCGTGCTGTTCACGAACATCGGCACGCCGATCACCTTGATGTAGGCTGGCAGGAACGACCCCCGGCCCGACAGCGAGTAGCCGCAGCCCGGCAGCACGAATGTGGCGGCGCCGACCAAGGCAAGGGCGATGAGGCGGCGACGTGTCATCCCCATCAGCTTACGACGATGCTCACGAGGCGGCCATCCGCCACAACGACTTTCTTCACGGTTTTCCCCGCAAGGTGCTTGAGCACCTGCGGGTCGTTCATGACCAGCTCCCGCAGGCTGTCCTCGGAGAGATCCGCCGCGACCGTCAGCCGGGCGCGGAGCTTGCCGTTCACCTGAACCGGGATGGTGATCTCCTCGGCTTTGGCGACCGCTTCGCTGAACTCCGGCCAGCCCGCCGCGACAATGCCGCCGGGGTGGCCGAGCATTTCCCAGAGCTCCTCCGCCATGTGCGGAGTGAATGGTGAAATCATCCGCACGAGCGCCTCGACGGCTTCCTTGAGGACCGCAATCGTGCCGGCGCGCTCCACGGTGCCGACAGGGGGAGCGGCGCCAACAGCCTGGCCGATTCGCAGGCACTCCGTGCGGCCGCAGAATGCATAGAGCTCGTTCACGAGCTCCATTAGTCCCGACACCGCCGTGTTCAGATGTACGCGGGGATCCAGGTCCGCGGTGACTCGCCGGATCGTGTCGTGAGTCTTCCGGCGCAGCGCGCGTTCCGCATCGTTCAGCTCGACCTCTGTGGGACCCGGAATGCCTTCACCGCCGATCGTTTCGCACAGATGATCGACGAGGCGCCACACGCGCGCGAGGAAGCGCCAGCTGCCTTCGAGCCCGGCGTCCGTCCACTCGATTTCCTTCTCCGGGGGGGCGACGAACATGACGTAGAGCCTGAGCGCATCGGCGCCGAACTGCTGGATCATGTCGTCGGGATCCACCACATTGCCCTTCGACTTCGACATGACCTGGCCGTCCTTGAGGACCATGCCCTGTGTGAGCAGCCGCGTGAAAGGTTCGTTCAGGCTGGTCATGCCCAGATCACGGAAGACGCGGCAGAAGAAGCGCGAGTAGATCAGGTGCAGGATTGCGTGTTCGACTCCCCCGCTGTAGAAATCGACGGGGCCCCAATACGCGACCGTGGCCGGATCGAACGGCAGTTCGGTGTTCGCCGGGTCGCAGAATCTGAAGAAGTACCAGGACGAGTCTACGAAGGTGTCCATCGTATCGGTTTCGCGGCGGGCGGGTCCGTCGCAATCGGGACACGTCGTGTTGACGAATTCCGGGATCTGGGCGAGCGGCGAGTCGCCGCGGCCGCTGAACTCGGCCACCTTCGGCAGCAGCACCGGCAGACTGTCGGAAGGCACCGGCACCATGCCGCACTTCTCGCAATATACGACGGGGATGGGCGTGCCCCAGTAGCGCTGGCGCGAGATGCCCCAGTCCTTCAATCGATACTGGACCGTGCGCTCACCGATCCCGCGGGACGCGGCTGCCGCCGACATTTTGGCGATCGCGTCGGCAACTGTGAGGCCGGTGAACTCTCCGGAGTTCACGAGCACTCCGGGACCGTCGTAGGCTTCGGATACTACTTCCGGAATCGCTTCCGGCGCAGCACCGGGAATGATCTCGGCGGGCACAGTCGCGCCGGCTGGCGCAGGCTTCACGACCGTCGTCACCGGCAGGTTGTACCTTCGCGCGAATTCGAAGTCGCGCTGATCGTGGGCGGGCACTCCCATCACTGCACCGGTGCCGTACTCACCCAGCACAAAGTTCGCGATCCACACGGGGACCGCCGCGTTCGTGAACGGATTGATCGCGGTACGTCCGGTGTCGAAGCCTTCTTTCTCGATGGCTCCGGTCATGCGCGCGGTCCGGTCCTGCGCCTGGAACCGCTGGATGTTCTGGCGGAGGACGTCACCGCCAGGCTCCTGGCTCCAGGCCTGCACGAGCGGATGTTCCGGCGCGAGTAAGACAAAGTTTGCGCCGAAAATGGTATCGATGCGAGTGGTGAAGACTTCTATATTGGGATCCGGGATCGGGGATCCGGGATCCTCGGGACCCGGATCCCGAGTCCCGAGCCCCGAATCCCGATCTGGAGCGAGCTTGAATCGGATGCGAGCTCCCTCCGATCGTCCAATCCAGTTCCGCTGCATCGTCAGAACTTTTTCGGGCCATCCGGGCAGCGATTCAGCGGATTCGAGCAGCTCGTCCGCATATCGCGTGATGCGGAACACCCACTGTTCCAGTTCGCGAGTCGTCACAGGGGTACCGCAGCGCCAGCAAACGCCGTCGACCACCTGCTCGTTGGCGAGCACGGTCTTACAACTCGGGCACCAGTTCACGTTCGAGCGCTTGCGGTACGCGAGATCGCGCTCGAGCATTTTCAGGAAGATCCACTGGTTCCACCGGTAGTACTCGGGCAGGCAGGTGGCGATCTCCCGTTCCCAGGCGTAGCTGATCCCGATGCGCTGGAGCTGCCCTTTCATGTGGGCGATATTCTCGAGCGTCCACGTTTCGGGGTGCGTCTTGTTCTTGATGGCGGCATTCTCGGCCGGAAGGCCGAAGGCGTCCCAGCCGAAGGGATGGAGGACGTTGAAGCCGCGCATCCGCTTCATCCGCGCGACGACGTCGCCGATCATGTAGTTGCGCACGTGTCCGACGTGCGCGTGGCCTGACGGGTAGGCGAACATCTCGAGGCAATAGAACTTGGGCCTGGCGGGATCCTCCGTGACCTCGAACGCGCGACTCTCGCGCCAGCGATCCTGCCACTTCTTCTCGATTGCCTGCGGTTTGTAGTCGGGCACGATCTACAAATTATATCTCAGCGGACGGGGCGCTTCCGCGGTGGTGAGATGCGATCGGTCGCGTGGCTGAGGGCGTGACGATGGCGCCGCGCGCAAAAGGGGTTGCGCGCGGTGTCTCTCAGGCGCGGTCGCCGGTCAACCGCAGCCGCTGCAGCTTGGCCTGGCTGTTCTGCTCGACGTAGTCAACTCCATCGGCCGTGATGGTCAGATTCGAGTTGTCGGTCCGGGAAACCATTTTCCTCTGCCCCAGGTACCAGAGCGTGAATTCGAGATGCTCCCGCGGCCGGCCTGTGAGCTGTTCGAGCTCGATCGGCGAGAGACCCGGGCTGTTCTGTTCGGAGCGGCGGCGCGAGTACAGGATTTCGAGCACCGTGTAGCGCACGTGCTGTTCGAGCTCGAAGTCGTTGTCGCACGTTGACGCGGTGGTCGCGAACCGCCAGCGCTCCTGCCGAAGAGCCTGGTGGTGGAGGTCGTATTGCGCTCGCTTCTCCGGATCGTTCAGCGTCAGATACGCCTCGTGGAGGAGCCGGAAGCGGACATCGTTGCCGGTCTCCTGGTTGTCGGGATGGAAGCGCTGCGCAAGAAGGCGGAACACCCGCTGTATGGTGTCCGGGTCGGCGTTCGGACTGATCTGGAGCGCTTCGTAGTAGTCAGCTGCCGTCGTACCTTCCATAAGTCTCCTTGGACGCACCACGGCGCTGCCGCGCCGAGTCACGATAACAGCTGGGGGTAGAGGGATTATAGCAATCTCGGGGGGAGCTATCCCAAAAATGGTGGCGGCCCACGCTCGGCGGAGTGGGTCAGGTCTCCGGCCAGTAGCGCCGCTGGACGGCACGAACCACAGCGAGCGCCCTCTCGCCGCGTAATGCGGGCGCGCCAGACTCGAGAGCAGCACCAGGGAGACCCATCCCCGCGGCGATCGCTTCGTCCAGACACGACCCGAGCGCCCGCAGATCGTATCCGCCTTCCGTTACTAACCCGATCGCCCGGTCGGGCGCGACCTCGACGAGACGGCGCACGATCGAGCCGTAGCCGCTCTCCGTCATGCGCATCGACGCAAGGGGATCGCTCTCGTGCGCATCGAACCCTGCCGAGACCAGCACGAGCTCCGGCGCGAACTGCGCGACAACTGGACTGACCGCCTCGCGATAGACCAGGTCGTAGTCCGCGTCCGTCGCCCCCGCTTCGAGCGGCACGTTGAATGTGAACCCCACTCCGTCTCCCGTGCCGATCTCGTCTGCCGCGCCGGTCCCCGGATAGAACGGGAACTGGTGCGTCGAGACATACAGCACGCGCGGGTCGTCGTAGAAGATCCACTGCGTGCCGTTCCCGTGATGCACATCGATGTCGACGATCGCGATGCGCTGCACCCCACGTGAGAGTGCGTGGGCTGCGGCGACCGCGACGTTGTTGAACAGGCAGAATCCCATCGCGCGATCCCGCTCGGCGTGATGGCCGGGCGGTCGCACGAGGGCAAAGGCGGATTGCCGACGATCGAGGACATGATCCGCGGCCTGCACCGCGGCGCCAGCCGCGAGAAGCGCGATCTCGCAGGATTCCGGGGAGGTGAAAGTGTCCTCCTCGAGCATGACCGCGTGCCCTGCGGTCGCGACGATCGTATCCACGTGCGCCTCTGAATGGACGCGGAGCAGCGCGCCCCGGGTAGCCGCGATCGGGGACGTGATCAGTGCTCCTCTCTGACACCAGCGCTCTGCCGCGGCGTCGAACACATGTGCGCGCTCCAGCCGCTCGGGATGGCCAGGCGGCGTGACGTGTTCTTCGAAACGCTGTGAGGTAATCAGCAGCACGAAGGCAGGCTCCGTCGGCCCACGCCCTGGTCCAAGCGCGGCAGTGATGCATCCACGGGTCGCCGGCACAGCGCCGGCAGGGCTGGTCTACAGCCCGTCGTCTGAGGATACTTCGGGCGGATGGGGTCTGTCCGACGCCACGGCCTCTGGCTGGCCGACACCGAGTGACTCCAGCACGGATCGCAAACGCCGCTCGGACTGCAGAATCTTGAATTGAATCGCCTGCGCGATCGCATGCCTCCGCTCGGCATCGGGCTCGAGATCGCGGACCGACTTCGCGAAGGAGAGTGCGAGCTCCGTGTAGCACTGCTTGATGCTCGGGCCGGATAAGGATGCCGAGGCCACAAGCTCATCTATTAAGTCGGCACAGTAATGCTCGACGGCCGCCGCCGCCCTGTCCCGGGCGGAGTCGAGCGGCTCCGTGGGGACGTCCTCAAGGCCGCGCAGCAACACGCCGCCGCGCTCACGCGCGGACGTGACGAGCTGGGTTCCTACGCCTGAGAACTTTCTTGCCATACGAACTCGCCGGCCCAGCCACGTGGTCCGTGCGGGGCACACGTGGCTCCTGCACCTCAAACAAGAACGGTGCCAGGGGACCCGGTCAGGAAATGTGGAGGGAACCTGATAGGGGCTGTCTTGGGGACATGCACCAGCAGGGCTGGCGCGGTGGTAGTATTCAGCCTCGGACACCCATCGTCCAGGAATTTGCGATGAATACGAGTGCCGAACCACGCCCGCCGCGAAGGATTCTGATTGTCGATGATGACGTGGCGCTGGTGGAGGGACTGGAGAGCACCTTCAGGAGTGCGGGCGAGACAGCGACCGCGTGCTCCAGTTTCGAGCTGGCGCGGCAGCTTCTGCGATCCGGCGAGTACGACGTCCTGATTACGGACGTGCGGCTGGGGGCCTTCAACGGGCTGCAACTGGCGCTGCTTGCCCGCGACCTCTACCCCCGCATCACGCTTATCGTGTTTTCCGGCTTCGATGATCCGGTGCTGAGGGCCGAGGCCGAGCATGCCGGCGCCACGTACGTCGTGAAGCCGGTAGCGACCTCCGAGCTCCTGGAGCTTGCGAGACGACCGCCGGCTGCTTGATCCGGGTCAAAGATATACCCGCGATGCTCTCGGCGCGTCCGCTCATTGCCCGATCCGCACAAGTTCAGCCCAATCACGGACAAAAGGCTCTCTAGCGGAGTCAATATTGCAACACGAGTCCACAATGTCAGAAGGTCAGCCCCAAAAGATTCTTGTCGTGGATGACGACACGTCGCTGCTGGAGGTGCTTCAGAGAGCGTTCCAGAATGCCGGCATCGAGGTCGTCGCCCATTCGACGTTCGAGGGCGCCCGCAAGGCGCTGCACGACGGCACGTTCGACGCGCTGCTGACCGACATCCGGCTGGGAGCTTTCAATGGGCTGCAGCTGGCCGTCATCAGCCGGGATGCGCACCCGGACATCCGGGTGATCGTGTTTTCGGGGTTTGACGATCCGGTGCTCCGCAGCGAGGCGGAACGGGTCGGGGCTGTTTACGTCGTGAAGCCGGTTACGACCGAGACACTGCTGGAGCTCGTTCGTCGTCCTCGGACCCCATAGGCCCGGGTTCGCTTGCGATCGGCGGAACCGACGCATCAGCGGACGATAACTCGCGCTCCGAGGCGGCCGCCTGGCTCGAGGCCGCCGTCCGAAACTGCTGGAACGGCATGTGGCAGTGGAACTTCCGCAGGAAGCCGAGAAACCGTTTGTAGTCGGCCTGCGGCATGTTCAGGAGCTCGACGAGCACCTTGTAATTCCCCGACGTGCGCTCGAGGCCTTTCTTGACGATCGCGCGCAGATCGTCGCGGGTCAGATCCCGCGACATGAACGGCGCATAGACCACCGTCCAGAACGACTGCCGCTCCTTCACCATCCGATCGAACAACACGTCGGCGATCGGACGTGACGCGCCCTTCGCAGGCGCGACGACCGGTGCCGTTGTCGTGCGTGCAACATCCAGCGGGAGATCGTCGACGGTGATCTCCGCGCCGGTACTCCGGACCACGAGGCGCTCGACGACGTTCTTCAGTTCGCGCACATTGCCGCGCCACGGGTTCTCGACGAGCGCGGTGATTGCGTCGGGCGAGAGGACCGGCGTGTCCTTCCGATACTGGCGCGCGTACATGTCGAGGAAGTGACGGAGGAGTAGCGGAATGTCTTCACGTCGCTCGCGTAACGGCGGCACGACCAGCTGGATGACGTTCAGCCGGTAATACAGATCCTCTCGAAAGGTCTTGGCGGCAACGCCGTCGACGAGGGAACGATTGGTCGCGGCGATCACGCGGACGTCGACGCGCGTCTGCACCTTGTCGGAACCGACGCGTTGAATCTCGCCGGTCTCCATGAACCGCAGCAGCAGGCCCTGCATCTTCGGGGTTGTCTCGCCGATTTCGTCCATGAAGACCGTGCCGCGGTTGGCCATCTCGAGTGCGCCCTGGCGGTCGCGGTAGGCGCCGGTGAAGCTCCCGCGCACGTGCCCAAAGAGCTCCGTCTCTAGAAGGGTCTCCGTCAATGCGGCGCAGTTCACGGTAATGAGGGGTGCGCGGCCGCGTGCGCTCGCCTCGTGGATCAGGCGGGCCGCCACTTCCTTGCCGACGCCACTCTCGCCCGTGATCAGCACCTTCGCGTCGCAACGGGCGGCGTAATAGATTTCTTCCTGGAGCGCCTGCACAGCCGCGCTATTTCCAACGAGTTTGGTGGCTTCCATATTAAAAAAAGGTCGGCCGGAAGGCTGACTTTACACCCGAACAGGGTCGTTCTGTCAAATGGCAGAACAGACATTTTGTCCGAAAGCGCACACGCGGAGCGCGGCCGCTCTCTGCGTCAATGACACTTCTCGCGGCGACTTTTGTTGTTCGGGTAGTGGTGTTCGCTGGCCGCGGTGCGGTGTTCGCAATGGATTTTTCGAGGGCACGGATGGCATACCGGTTGCGGCCTCCGCAAGCTTCATGGCTTTTCCCGTGTCCCGCTCCTCCATGTTCGAAGAGGCCAGCACAGCGGACCTGTGGCCGGACGGCGAACCGGCACGTCAGGACCTGGGCCCCCGGATCGTTGCGCTCGGGGGCGGCACGGGCCTCCCGGCGGTGCTCGAAGGCCTCGCCAATGCGGCTGCGGAGCGCGGTACGCGGGACCCTCACGCCGTCACGGGCATCGTGACCGTGACGGACGATGGCGGGAGCTCGGGTCGGCTTCGCGAGCAATTCGGCGTGCTGCCGCCCGGGGATGCGCGCAACTGTCTTCTCGCCCTCACGGCTGGCGATTCCCGATTCAAGGACCTGTTACAGCACCGGCTCGACGAGGGGCCTGGCGTTGTCGGGCATCCGGTCGGCAATCTCCTCCTGACGGCGCTCACGCAGCGGACGGGAGATTTCTCCCAAGCGATCGAGCAGCTCGGGGCGATGATCGGGTCGCGCGGCCGCGTCCTGCCGGCGACGCTCGAGAACGTGCGGCTCAGGGCGGTCCTGGAATCGGGTGAGACCATCAAGGGCGAGACGCGGATCGTCAGACACCCGTCTCCGGTGCGGCGGCTGTCCCTCGAACCGCGGCCCAAGGCGCATCCGCATGTGCTCAGTGCGCTTGCGGCGGCTGACGGCATCGTGGTCGGTCCCGGGAGTCTCTATACGAGCGTGCTCCCGAACCTGCTGGTGGACGGCGTTGCGAGCACGATCCGGGCTGCGCGGGCAGTTCGCATTTACGTGGCGAACCTGATGACGGAGCCCGGAGAGACGGACCGGTACTCGCTCGACGATCATCTGCGCGCCATTCGGGCGCATGTTGGCTACGACCTCTTTGACTTCGTGCTGGTAAACCGGCGGCCAGTGAACGATGCCGCTGTCCGGTTGTACGCAGAGCGCGGATCGGAGCCGGTGGCCGTCGATCGGCTGTTGACCCACGGTGGACACGCCCAGGTCGTGGAATGCGACCTCGCGACGGAGCAGCGCGGGGCGAAGATCCGGCACCATCCGGGTTCGCTGGCGCGGGCAATTCGTGCGCTCGTCGCCGCGGGGCGGCCGCTCGATGCGACGCCGTGAGGCCCATGGCGAATTGTTCCTTAGGTCGATCTGCCCGCCGGAAGGCAGACCAAAGTCTCCTTCTCAGGGGTCTTTTTCGAATCACTTCAAGCGACGCACGGCACGATTGCATTCCGGTAAGTTGCTACTGAAAGGCAAATTTAGCGACGATGCTCCGGGATGCACCCGGGTGAAGGGGTGCGGCGGTTTTCTTGCTTAGCCATTGACACCACTCGGTCGCTCGTAATGTGTACAGAGATCGAAACGCACTTGTTTCAGACAAATAGCAATGTCCAAAATTATCCGATTTGCTCTCCTCAGCTGCGCTGTCCTCGTGTTCGGCGCGGCGACCGCCAGAGCTGACTCGATCGGGCCGACGTGTTCGACGTGTCAGGGTTCGATTTACACACTGGACAATTTGGGCCTCGTCACGGACCTGTATACCGCTGACAACTCGTTCGACACGTACCGAATCATGCTCACGATTGACACGTCGGGCTACACCGGCCCCGGTGAGAGGATCGATGAGGTTGCCGTTAAGATTGCGTCGAGCAACAACGCAGCTACCATCGTGTCGGGGCCGCCGGAAGGCGTTTGGAACTTAGTTCCAGGGGGTCTCAACTC
>JBBWZJ010000020.1:0-4908 GCA_039648985.1 Acidobacteriota bacterium
TGCGAAGAAGGTCGGCATCGAAGGCGTCTCCCGGTTCGGCAAGGCAGCGCTCGTGACGATGGCGTACGATGAGCGGTTTGCCGTGGTGCTCATCGGTTCGTCGGGCGAAGGCGGCGCAAAGCTGCACCGGCGCAACTTCGGCGAGGCCGTCGAGAGCCTCACGGGCTCAGGCGAGTATCACTGGATGGCGGGCAATTTCCTGAAGTACGGTGCCGAGCAATCGAGCTTCGGCCGGAAGACCGCTGCCGACATCCCGGTGGACGCGCACGAACTGCTCGCGCTCTGCGCACCGCGTCTGACGTTTGTCAGCTACGGCGTGCCGGAGCGGGGCGATGCGAAGTGGCTCGATCAGCAGGGCAGCTACATGGCTGCGGTCGCCGCGCAGCCGGTGTTCCGCCTGCTCGGCGCGAAGCCGCTGGGAGTTTCGGACGACTACATGAAGGAGAAGATGCCGCCCGTGAACACCGGACTGCTCGACGGCGTGCTCGCGTGGCGGCAGCACGACGGCGGTCATACGGACGGTCCGAACTGGAAGTATTTCATCCCGTGGGCCGATCGATGGCTGAAGCACTCAGCGCCGCTGCCGGCCACGTCCAGGTAGCGATGATACCGACCGCGAGACGGGCGATGACGACTCGCCTTCTGCCCGCAGCCCGCCTCTTTGCCGGACTGACGCTCCTGGCGGGTCCGGCGTTCGCCTCGAGCGGGCAGGAACGCGTCCGGGTGGCGCTGCAGACGACGAACTCGTCCGTCGGGGACGCGACACAGGATTCGCGCAGGCCGGCCGATCGCGCCGCTCCGCGAAGCGATCCGAACTCCATGCTGGCCCACGAGCAACTGGTCGCCAAGGCGAGGCTCGGCAGGATCGACGTGTACTTCGAAGGCGATTCCATCGTGAGGCGGTGGGGCGCGACCGACTACCCGCAGTTGCTCGCGAACTGGAATGAGAACTTCCACGGATGGAACGCCGCCGACTTCGGGTGGGGTGCAGACAGGACCGAAAACATCCTGTGGCGGCTCGAGCACGGAGAGCTCGATGGCGTCTCTCCTCGGGTGATCGTGCTGCTGGCTGGCACGAACAACGTCGGAGCCCTGGCAGGCACCGACGTCGGTCAAGAGGCCGCGGCGGAGATCGCGCGCGGGGTAAAAGCGATCGTCGATCTCTGCCGCCAGAAGGCGCCTGACGCGACGATCATCCTGACGGCAATCTTCCCGCGTAACGACGACATGGCGCTGCTCCCGATCATCGCCCGGATCAACGCCATCCTCGCGACGTTCGCCGACGGCTCCCGGGTGCGGTTTCTGGACGTCAACGGCAGCCTGGCGGACAAAGACGGCACGCTCGTCGACGGCGTCATGGACCGGCGCGACAAACTGCATCCGACGCTGAAGGGCTATCAGATCTGGGCCGACGCGTTGAAGCCGATCCTCCGTGAACTGCTCGGCCCGCCGGCGGCAGCCGACCTCGCCCCCCCGCCCACGGGAGATCCGAAGGCCGCACGATGACCAGCTCTCAGTCGCGCAGATATCCGTGCGTGCGGGGATCGGGCATCACGATCGCCACCAGCAGCGCGACCGCTGAGATGGCCGTCACATACCAGTAGAACGACTCCTCGTGGCCGGCTGATTTGAACCACAGCGCGACATACTCGGCGGTCCCGCCGACGAGCGCATTCGCGACCGCGTACGACACGCCGACGCCGAGCGCCCGGATCTCCGTCGGGAACAATTCCGCCTTCACCAGTCCGCTGATGGAGGTGTAGAAGCTGATCCCGAATAACGCCGCGATGACCAGGGCGAAGGCGGCATAGGGACTCGTCACGTGCGCCAACGCCCGCATGAGCGGCACGGTTGAGACAATCGCAAAGACCCCGAAACAGCGCATGGAGGCGCGCCGCCCGATTCGGTCTGACAGCGCGCCGAACGCAGGCTGCGCCACCATGAAGAGGAAGAGTGCGGCGCTCATGACTCTGCTCGCCACCCGCGGCTCCATGCCCGCGGTGTTGACGAGATATTTCTGCATGTAAGTGGTGTAGGTGTAGAAAACCAGCGAGCCTCCCGCGGTGAAACCGAGCACGGTGACCAGAGAACGCTTGTAGCGCCACAACGCACTCATCCGGCCGGCACTCGACGCCAGCCGCGTATCCGCTGTCGTCGTTTCGACCAGGGAACGTCTGAGGAACAAGGCCACGAGCGACGCGACCGCCCCGATCGCAAACGGGATTCTCCAGCCCCACGCGCGCAGCTGCGCCGGCGACAGCCACTGCTGCAGCACCACGAGCACCAGCACCGCCAGCAACTGGCCGCCGATGAGCGTGACGTACTGGAACGCGGCATAGAACCCGCGGTGTCCAGAGAGTGCCACTTCGCTCATGTAGGTGGCGCTCGTCCCGTACTCGCCCCCGACCGAGACGCCCTGCACGAGGCGGGCGATGAGCAGCAGGACTGGCGCCATCGCGCCGACACTTGCGTAGGTCGGCAGCACCGCGATCATGAGCGAGCCGGCGGACATCGAGAGAACGGCAATCATCATCGACGTGCGCCGGCCGGCCGTGTCGGCGATCCGCCCGAACAGCCACCCGCCCACGGGCCGCACGAGAAAGCCTGCCGCAAAGATGCCGGCGGTGTTCAGCAGCTGGGACGTGCGATCGCCCGCTGGAAAAAATGCGCCGGCGAAGTACAGCGACGTGAACGCATAGACATAGAAGTCGTACCACTCGACGAGGTTCCCGGACGACGCGCCCACGATGGCGAGAATCGGCCGGGGGTGACGGACGGCGCCGTCTTCGGCGGCACTCTGCACAGCGTCACTCATGCGCCGCTCGCGACTGGCGCCGACGCATGCTCGTGAACAGAGTGCGTGCCCGCGGCTGCGCGAAGCGTGGACATCCGGGGCGGTTCCGGAAAACCGGGCCCGCAGTCTATGCTCAATGCCTTGAAGTTCATCGACCACCCCACCGGGACTGTGGCGAGCACTATGCGAGGTCCTGCGGGGATTCACTCCAGGCCATGCCCGCACCGCTCGTAAGCGGGCTGCTCCTCCTCGCGGGGATCTGGGCCGGGGCGCAGAACGCGCTCGCCGGCGGCGGATCATTCGTCACGCTGGGGATGCTCGTTCTGGCGGGCCTCGACCCCCGCGCGGCGAACATCACATCGACGATCGCGCTCTTTCCCGGGCAGGTGACCACCGGGTACGCGGGGCTGCGGATGGCCACCGGCGCCGAGCGCCTCTCGTTCACCGCGCTGGTGCTCATCAGCCTCGCAGGCGGCGTCCTGGGGGCGCTGCTCCTGCTCGTCACCCCACCGGTGTTCTTTGCCGGGCTCGTGCCCTGGCTCGTGCTGTTCGCCACCACGGTCTTTTTCTGGGGCTCGTTCATCCGGAAGACATCGGATCTCACGTTACCCCTCGGACCCGGCGGCGCCGCCGCGGCGCAGCTGCTCATTGCCATCTACGGCGGGTATTTCGGCGGAGGGATTGGCTTTCTGATGCTCGCCGTGCTGACGATCGCGGGGCTGCCCGTCCGGAACGCGGCCGCCACGAAAAACGTGCTGGCCGCGACGATGAATGCGTCTGCGGTCGTCATCTTCCTGTTTTCGAGCGACGTGCACTGGCCGCACGCCGCCGTGCTCGGGACCGGCGGAGTGGCGGGCGGTCTCCTCGGCACCGTGCTCCTCAGGCGCGTGAACGAGCGCTGGCTGCGGATCGGCATCGTCATTCTCGGAGCGACACTCGCAATCGGCCTGTTCGTGCGCGGCACCTAGTCACACGCGCCATTCGGCCACGCGGCCTGCGCGTCGGCCTGCGCAGCCGGACCGGCAGCGGCCTACGAGCACCGCCGCAGCGGAAGAACGAGAGGCGGGGCAGGCACCTGGGAGAAGTCGAACATGTCGAGGAGGCTGTTGGCTACGAGATCGCGGCGTCCGAGCGCCTTGAGCTTGTGCCGCTGCTCGATGAACTGGAGCACTGACGCGAATTCGTAGACCGTGTGGGACACGGTGCCTTCCTTGACGTACGGCGAAATCACAATCAATGGCACGCGAGGCCCGAGGCCCAGCTGATCGAACTCGGGAGGCGGGACGTGATCGTAGAAGCCGCCGAAGTCGTCCCAGGCCAGCACAATCGCGGTCGTCGGCCAGGCGGGCCCCCGCATGATCGCGTTGATCTGCTGCACCGTCCAGTTCTCCCCCTCACAGACCGACACGCTCAGCGTGGTGCCGGCGAACGCATGGACCGTGGGATGCTCGCTGACGTTGAAATCGGGGATGAGCCAGCTGACCGCCGGGAGATTCCCGCTCGCCGCGTCCCCTGCGAACCGCTCGAACGGGACGACGCGGCTCTCCCACAGCGGGCCCTGCCTGATGTGCTTGATCGCGTCAAGCGCCGACCAGATGTACCCGTGCTGTCCGCGGCCGGGTGCGTAGTAGCGCCATGGCACGCCGCGCGCTTCGAGGCTGTCGGCCACCGTCGGAAAATCGAAGCACGGGTATTTGCTCGCCACCCCACCCGAGCGGTCCGCGACCTCCACGGTCGTCCGTTCGTCCGCGTCACATCCCCAGATGAGCGAATTCGGGTTGTTGATCGCCCCCCCCGACTGCGACGCCACGGTGTACAGGTGATTTGGAAAGCTCGGGCCCGCGAGCGACGAGAACATGTGGTCGGCGAGGACGAAGTGCTCCGCGTAGTTCCAGTAGTTGGGGATGTCGGAATCGCGGAACTGCGTCATGCTCAGAAAATCGTTCCCGACATTCCCGTTCCGCACGAGGTCGAACCGATCCATCCGGCCTTCGTGCATCGCACGGCGCGCATCCTCCCAGTCGTGGCCGATGTCATGGGCCATCCGGTCCGGCGCGTGACGCAGGGGAATCCGCTCGCCCGTTGACAGCATGCCTGTCGTCGCGCCGTCAGCC
>JBBWZJ010000104.1:0-36532 GCA_039648985.1 Acidobacteriota bacterium
CCGATCCAGGAGGACAACCGCGCCACCGGCATCCTGATTCCGACCTACGGGTCCACGACGGCGCGGGGGCAGTCGATCAGCAACGCGTTCTTCTGGGCGATCTCCCGCAGCCAGGACGCGACGGTCTACCACGACTGGTTCTCGAAGACAGGCCAGGGGGTCGGAGGCGAGTACCGGTACATCCTGGGGTCTGGGTCGTCCGGCAATGCCAGGACCTCGGTCCTCAACGAGCACGCGACGACGTTCCAGCAGACCAACGGAGCCGCGAGCGTGTACCCCGGGCAGCGCAGCTACACGATCGCGGGGGACATGACGCAGCGCCTCCCGTTGAACCTGCACGCGCGCGCCAACGTGGACTACTACTCGAGTATCGTCTCCCAGCAGCGCTACCAGCAGAACATCTACGACGCCACCAAGCGCACGCGGCGGTTCGGCGGCAACGTCACCGGGAACTGGGGGCCGTACTCGTTCAGCGCGACCGCCGACCGCAACGACTTCTTTCAGGGGACCGCCAGCTTTGCCACCACCGGTTCGTTGCCGCGCATCTCGTTCACCCGGGGCGAGCGGAAGATCGGCACGTCTCCACTGTACTTCGGCGTGAGCAGCGAGTACGTCACGCTCGTCCGGAGCAACACGACCAACTCGATCAAGACCCAGGATCAGGGCTTGAGCCGCGTCGACGTGAACCCGACGCTGCGCATTCCGTTCACGCGGTGGCCTTTCCTGACGTTCAACTCGATCGTCAGCTGGCGCGGCACGTACTGGTCCGAGAGCCTCGACGATCGGCGGACCCAGGTCCCTGAACCGATCGGCCGGCGGCTCTTCGACTTTCAGACACGCATCACGGGCCCGGTGTTCAACCGGATCTGGAACACGCCCGACAACGGCTACGCGCAGAAGTTCAAGCACGTGGTGGAACCGACGTTCTCGATCCAGCGGACCACCGCCGTCGAGAATTTTCCGCACATCGTGCAACTGGAGGGCGCGGACTGGACCGTCGGCGGCACGCGTCTCAATTACGGCGTGTCGAACCGCCTGTATGCGAAGAAGCAGACGTCGCGGGAAATCCTGAGCCTGACCTTTTCGCAAAGCTATTACACCAACCAGCTAGCCGCGCAGTACGACCGAAGCTTCCAGAGCAATTTCACATCCGGCAGCGCGCCCACGCACTTCTCGCCCGTCGCGCTGCAGCTGCGCGGCGCGCCGACGGATCGATTCCAGGGGGAGTTCCGGACGGAGTGGGATCCGACAGCTCATACCCTGCGGACCCTCGCCGCGAACGGCACGTTCAGTTCGACGAGCTGGGTGCAGACCAGCGCGGGTTGGAGCCAGCGCCGCTACATTCCCGGGCTCCCCGGGTTCGACAACGCGGCGGGTGCGACCAATTACGTCAACGCGAGCACGACCGTCCGGAGGCCCGGCGGACGGCTCGGCGCGAGCTACACGTTCAACTACGACCTCAAGCGCGACTCGTTCCTGCAGCAACGATACACGGCGTACTACAACTCCCAGTGCTGCGGTATCGCATTCGAGTACCAGACGTTCAATTACGGAGGCAGCCTGGCGGCATACGGACTCGCCCAGGACAAGCGGTTCAACCTGTCCTTCACCCTCGCCGGGATCGGCACGTTCTCGAACCTGTTCGGCGCGTTCGGCGGACAACAGGGCGGCCGATGAAAGGGCTGATTCTGAGCGGCGGAAAAGGCACCCGCCTCCGGCCGCTGACCTACACAAGCGCCAAGCAGCTCGTGCCGGTCGCGAACAAACCGGTCCTCTTTTACGGCATCGAGGCGCTCGCGGCCGCCGGCATCCGCGAGATCGGCATGGTTGTCGGCGAGACCCAGGCCGAAATCCGCGCCGCGGTGGGCGACGGATCGGCCTGGAACGTCCGCGTCACCTATATCGAACAGGACGCCCCGCGTGGACTTGCGCACGCCGTCCTCATCAGCGAACCGTTCATCGGCGGGGAACCGTTCGTCATGTACCTCGGCGACAACCTGCTGAACAAGGGCATCACAGGATTTGTCGAAGAATTCGTCCGGGAACGTCCCGCCGCGCAGATTCTTCTCGCGCACGTCCCGGATCCGCAGATGTTCGGCGTCGCCGAGCTCGAGAACGGCCGCGTGATCCGGCTCGTCGAGAAGCCGAAAGAGCCCCGGAGCGACCTCGCCCTGGTCGGCGTCTACATGTTCTCGCCGGACGTCTTCGACTCGGTCCGCGCGATCAAACCGAGCTTCCGGAACGAGCTGGAGATCACCGACGCAATCCAGAACCTCATCGATCGAGGCCTGGAGGTCCGCCCCCACATCGTGGACGGCTGGTGGAAGGACACGGGCAAACTCGAGGATATACTCGAGGCAAACCGGCTGATTCTCGAGACGATTACGCGGCGGGTGGAGGGAGCCATCGACGCCGACTCGCGCATCGAAGGCAAGGTGATCGTCGAGCCGGGCGCCGTCGTCGAGCATTCCGTCGTCCGGGGGCCCGCGATCATCGGCGCGCGGGCGCGCATCATCAACGCGTATATCGGCCCCTTCACATCGATCATGAACGACGCGGAGATTCGCGACTCGGAAGTCGAGCACAGCATCATCCTCGAGGGCAGCACGATCAGCAACCTGGTGAACAGAGTGGAAGACAGCCTCATTGGAAAGAACGTGCGCATCTACCGGCTCCCGGTGAAGCCCGCGGCGTACCGGTTCATGCTCGGCGACAACTCGGAGGTGGGGCTCCGATGGTGAGCCCCGGACGATGACCCAACCGACCCGACACGCGACGCAGCCCCGGATTCTCATCGACGGCGTGAAGACGAAGACGATGAAGGTGGTGCCGGACGAGCGCGGCTGGCTGATGGAAATCCTGCGAGCGGACGAGACGTCGATTTTCACGACGTTCGGCCAGGCCTACGTGTCCGCCACCTACCCGGGGGTCGTCAAGGCGTGGCACTACCACCAGCGGCAGGTCGACAACTTTGCCTGCATCGCCGGCATGGTCAAGCTGGTGCTGTTCGACACGCGCGAGAACTCGCCGACGAAGGGGACGATCAACGAATTCTTCGTCGGGTCCAGGAACCCGACACTCGTCCAGGTGCCGAACCTCGTGTATCACGGGTGGAAGTGCATCAGCCTGGAGCCGTCGCTGGTCGTGAATATACCCACGCTTCCGTACAACGGCGCCGACCCCGACGAATATCGCCTCGAGCCGCACGGCGCGCTCGCGTACGACTGGACGCGCAAAGATGGTTAACGTCATCGTCACCGGCGGCGCAGGGTTCATCGGGTCCAACTTCGTCCGGTTCGCACTGTCCGTCCACCCCGACTGGCGCGTGACGACACTCGACAAGCTCACGTACGCGGGGCGGATGGAGAACCTGCAGGACGTCATCAACCATCCGCGTCACACGTTCGTGCACGGCGATGTCGCGGATCCGGGGGTGGTGTCGCCGCTCGTGTCCGACGCCGAGATCGTGGTCCACTTCGCCGCCGAGACGCACGTGGACCGGTCGCTCATGAGCGCGGGGGAATTCATCACCACCGACGTCTACGGCACCTTCGTCCTGCTCGAAGCGGCGCGGCAGGCGCCGGCGCTCCGCCGGTTCGTGCAGATCTCGACCGACGAGGTGTACGGCAGCGTGCCCGAGGGATCCAGCCGGGAGACCGACGAGCTCAAGCCGCGGAATCCGTATTCGGCGAGCAAGACGGGGGCGGATCGCCTCGCATACAGCTACTGGGCCACGTACGACGTCCCCGTGATTGTGACGCGCGCGTCGAACAACTACGGCCCGTTCCACTATCCCGAGAAGCTGATTCCGCTCTTCATCACCAACGCAATCGACGACATCCCCGTGCCCCTTTACGGCGACGGCCTTCAGGAGCGCGACTGGCTCCACGTGAGCGATCACTGTCGCGCCATCGACCTGCTGATCGAGCGCGGGACCTCCGGCGAGGTGTACAACGTCGGCGCCGGGAACCACGTCCTCAACGTGGACCTCACCCGCCAGATTCTCGACTTCGCCGGCAAGCCGCATACGCTCATCCGCCCGGTCACCGACCGGACCGGTCACGACAGGCGGTATTCGCTGGACAGCTCGAAGCTGCGGGGCCTCGGATGGACTCCGCAGGTGCCATTCGACCTCGGGCTCCGCGAGACGGTCTCGTGGTACCAGCAGAACGAATGGTGGTGGCGGCCGATCAAGGACGCCGATCCGAACTTCCGCGCGTACCACGACGCCCAGTACGGCGCGCGCCCGTCCCCCTGATCCAGCCGTGCCTGGACCGTCGCTGATTACCGGAGGCACCGGGTTCGCCGGCAGTCATCTGATCGATCACCTCCTCGAGCTCGGCACCCCTGTCGCGGCCTTGTCGCACCGCGGCGGCCGTGAAGCCGGCGCACAGCCGGGGCCGGTTCACTGGGCATCGGTCGATCTCCTGGATCGTCACGCGGTGGCGCGCGCGGTGAGTGAGCTCCGGCCAGCGGTGATCTACCACTGCGCCGGTGTGGCGCACGTGGGTGATTCGTGGACGGAGCCCGCCCGCGCGCTGCAGGTGAACGTCATGGGGACGCACCACGTCCTCGAAGCCGTTCGCGAGGCGAGGCTGGACTGCCCGGTGCTCGTGACCGGCTCCGCGTTGGTCTACCGGCCCTCCACCGGGCTGCTCGCCGAAGAGGACCCGCTGGGCCCCGCGGATCCTTACGGCGTGAGCAAGCTCGCCCAGGAGATGCTGGCGATGCGGACGACGCATGTACCGGTGTACGTCGTGCGCCCGTTCAATCATGCCGGCCCTCGTCAGTCCGACAGCTACGTCACCTCGAGCTTCGCGAAACAGATTGCCGAGATCGAAGCCGGCCTCCGCGAGCCGGTGCTCCGCGTCGGCAACCTCGAGGCCGAACGCGATATCACCGATGTCCGCGACACGGTTCGCGCCTATCGCCTCGTCGTGCGGCACGGCCGCCCGCTGCGCCCCTACAACGTCTGCTCGGGCCGCGCCTACCGTGTGCGCGATCTGCTCGACACCCTGGTCGGAATGTCGAGCGAGGCCATCAGCGTCGCGACCGACGCGTCACGCCTGCGGCCGAGCGACAACCCCGTCATCAAAGGCAACCGCTCGCGCATCGGTGCAGAAGCTGACTGGGAACCGCGGATTCCGATCGAGCGCACGCTTGGCGACCTCCTCGGCTACTGGCGGGACAGGATACGGACTGCGACAGGATCGTGAGGCACCCGCCGCGCGTCTCCGAGGATCTTCGTCAGCTCGTGCATGTGGGGATGGGTGGCGCCGCCCTCGTGCTGCGGTTCGCCAGGTGGTGGGAGGCCGCCGTGCTGGCAGGCGTCGCCATCGCGGTGAACGCGCACGTGCTTCCGCGCCTGCCGGGCTGGTCTCTCTACCGCGACGCCGGACGTGGACGACGCTACCTGTCAGGTGTCACGCTCTACCCCCTCGCGATCCTCCTGCTCGTGCTCGTTCTGCCGGAGCGGCTCGACATCGTCGCGAGCGCGTGGGCAATCCTGGCGTTCGGCGACGGGATGGCGACGATTGTCGGCCGCCGCGTCGGCGGGCCCCGGATTCCCTGGAACCGTGCGAAATCGGTATCCGGGACCGCGGCGTTCCTGGTCTTCGGCGGCATCGGCGGGGTCCTGCTCTGCCTCTGGTGCCGGCCGGTGATTCTTCCACCTCCATACGTCTGGTACTCGATCGCGGCCCCGCTTCTTGCGACAGTGGCGGCCGCCGCGGTCGAGACGATCCCCGTGCGGCTCGACGACAACGTGTCCGTGCCCGCCATAGCCGCCGCGGTTCTCTGGTGGGCATCGCTCATCAGCGCCGACTCCGTCGCGGCCTTCGCGACAATGTCGACGCGACTCCTCCTCGTCACAATCGGCGTGAATGGGGCGGTGTCGATCGCAGGTTACGTGGCGGGCATGCTCACGATTTCGGGGGCTCTGGCCGGCGAGATCCTGGGCCTCATCATCGTCCTCACGGCCGGCTGGCGGGGATGGACGCTTCTGCTCGCGACCTTCGTGATGGCGGTCGTCACGTCGCAAATCGGACTTCGCCACAAGCTGCGGCTCGGCATCGCTGAGGGACGGGGAGGCCGACGGGGAGGGGGAAATGCGGTGGCGAACACGGGCGTTGCAGCGGCGGCCGCGATGCTCGCCGCTCTGAGCTACGCCCCGGGCCCCGCACTCGTCGGCTTCGTGGCCGCGCTTGCCGCCGCCGGGAGCGATACGATGGCGAGCGAGATCGGAAAGGCGTGGAGCGGACCCACAGTGCTCTTTCCAGCCTTCCGCCGCGTGCCGGCGGGCACGTCAGGCGCCGTGTCGCTCGTCGGGACCGTGGCGGGCCTCCTCGGAGCGGGAGTGCTGGGCGCGATAGCTGCGGGCACGCGGCTGATCGCCTGGGGCGCGCTCGGTCCGGTCGTCGCAGGCGCGACGATCGGCGCCTTCGCGGAGAGCGCATTGGGCGCCACGCTCGAAGAACGCGGCGTGCTCAACAACGACATCCTGAATTTGTTGAACACCGCGATCGCCGCGGCCGCGGCCGTCCTCATTGCCAAGTCCCTGAACTGAAACGGCGCTCGCACGACGACGGTTTCCGGGACCCGGTTGACACTTGGCGAAGATACGGCGAAACTAGCCGAATGTCCGGTCAGCCGCTCATTTTCGATCTCGGCAAGCGGCCTCCCACAACGCGCGCGATGGCCCTGCGCATCCGCAGCGAAGGGGCGGAAGCGGCGCTCGACCAATCGCAGCAACGCGCGGACGCTGCGCGCTACCAGGAGATTACCTGCCGATCGGCGCTGAATCCGGTCAAAGGGATGCCCTTCAACTGGACGCTGAATGCCTACCGCGGCTGCACGCACGCCTGCCACTACTGTTTCGCGCGGAGGTACCAGACGCAGTTCGAGCTCGGTCCCGACGATCACTTCTCGACCGTGATCTTCGTAAAGTCGAACGTCGTGGAGGTCCTGCGGCGCGAGCTCGACAAACCAGGCTGGAAACGTGAACAGGTGGCTGTGGGCACGGCAACGGATCCGTATCAGCCGATCGAGGGGCATTACAAGCTGACACGAGGGTCGCTGGCCGCGCTGCTCGCGGCCCGCACGCCGGTAGGCCTCGTCACGAAAGGGCCCATGGTGGTGCGGGACAGCGATCTGCTGGCAGATCTCGGACGGGGACCCGGCTGCACGGTGTACGTCAGCGTCCCCACGGTGGACGAAGATGCATGGCGGGCGCTCGAGCCCGGCACTGCGCACCCGATGCAACGGCTGCGCGCGGTGCGCCGCCTGCGCGATGCCGGGGTTAACGTCGGTGTACTGATGGCCCCCGTCGTTCCCGGATTCACCACGCAGCCTTCCAGGCTCGAGGCGACAATCAAGGCGATCGCCGAGCACGGCGCGCTCTTCATGGGCGCGAACGTCATGTACCTGAAGGGAGGCACCAGGGACCACTTCATGGGATTTCTCGCGAGCGAGTTCCCCGAGATGGTCGAGAAGTACGGCCGGCTGTATGCGGGCGCGTATGCTTCAGCCGATTACGTGAAAGCCGTGCGCGGTGTGATTGATACCCTGCAGCAGCGGTACGATCTCGGGAAGCGAAAGAAGGGCGCGGACACATCGCCCCCGGAAACCGAAAAGGCCGCCCGTGAACAGGCGGCCTTCGACTGGAACGAGTGAACCCGGGTGCGAGCGGGTCAGGCGATGGCGGCCAGCTCCGAGTAGCTGCCGTCGGCGCGCGTCACGTCGATTTCGACGCGCCCCTCGCGAACGTCGGCCGTGTATTCGTCCCCTTCGGCCCATCGCTGGCTGATCGGCAGCTTGATGCGCGTTTCGATCACACGCTTGAGGAACCGCGCGCCGTAGGCGAGGCTGTATCCGTCGGTGACGAGCTGCTCCAGCGCCTCGGGTGTGACCTTGAGCGACCGCCCGCTCTTGATGAGTGAACGCTTGATCTTCGCGAGCTGCTGCTCCGTGATCTGCCGCACTTCGTCCTTCGCGAGCGGCCGGAAGATGACCACCTCGTCGATCCGGTTCCGGAACTCGGGTGAGAAGCGGCGTTCGAGCTCCCGCGAGATCTCGCCCTGCACCTGTTCGATGCCGACCTGCTTGGAGTAGAAGCCGAGCGGGCTGCTCAACTTCCTGAAGCACTCGGACCCGATGTTCGACGTCATGATCACGATCGCGTCGCTCAGATAGACGCGCTTCCCACGGCCATCGGTGATCCAGCCTTCGTCGAACGCCTGGAGGAAGACGTTCAACATGCTCGGACTGGCCTTCTCCACCTCGTCGAGCAGGACGACGGAATAGGGGTTGTCCTTCAGCTGATTCGTGAGCACGCCCCCGCGCTCGGATCCGACGATGCCGCGCGGCATGCCGATCAGCTTGTCCACCGCGACGGCGCCGTCCTGGTATTCCGACATGTCCACGCGGACCATCTTCTTCTCGTCGCCGAAGAGGAACTCCGCCACCGCTTTGGCGAGCTCCGTCTTGCCTACGCCCGTCGGGCCGAGGAACAGCAGGACGCCATCCGGCCGGTCGAATCCGTCCTTGAGCGGCCCCTTGTTCAGGACGAGGCGCCGCGCGACGGCATCGATCGCCTGCCGCTGGCCCACGACGCGCGTGCCAAGCCGTGTTTCCATGTCGCGGAAGCGCGTCGACACTTCGCGGAAGACCATGTCTTCGGGAATCTGCGCGATCTTGGAGATGACGTTCACCACGTCGGCGGACGTGACCTCCCAGCGGCGGCCGATCTCCGCCTTGACGGCGGCCGTATCGAGCCAGCCAATCACCTTGTCCGGGAGCTGGAGATGGCGCATGTAGCGCGGCGACATCTCGAGGGCGGTCTCGATCGCCTCGTCCTTGATCCGGACGGAGTAGTTCCGCTCCAGGCGCGGGCGCAGGTTGAACAGGATGTTTCGAGTCTGCTCGATCGTCGGCTCGTTCACCTGGACGGTCCGGAAGCGGCGCGCGAGCGCCTCGTCTTCCTGGATGAACTCCTTGTACTCGCTCAGCGTCGTGGCGCCGATGATCCGGACTTCGCCGCGCGCGAGCACCGACTTGAACACGTTCGCGGCGTCCGACGGCGCGCCGAGCGCCGAGCCGGCGCCAATCATCGTGTGCACTTCGTCGATGAAGAGGATCAGGTTCGGACGTTCCTTGATCTCGCGAATCACGTTCTGGATCCGGTCCTCGAACATGCCCCGCAGCATCGTCCCCGCGACCATCGTGTTCATCTGGAGGTTCACGACCTGGCAGTCGCGGAGCCGAACGGGTACTTTCTCCGGTTCGAACTCGATGCGGCGCGCCAGCCCCTCGGCGATCGCGGTCTTGCCCACCCCGGGCTCGCCGAGCAGCAGCACGGAATTGGCGCGCTCGCGGTGGCAGAGCACCTCGAGAACCTGGTCCATTTCGTAGTCGCGTCCGAACACCGGCGGAACCTTGTCCTGGCGCGCCAGCTGGTTGAGGTTCGTGGCGAAGTGCTTCAGGAACGGCGGCAGCTCGAACCGCTTCTTCAGGCGCTCCTCGCGGAGCTCGTGGTCGCGCATCCGCGTGGCCAGGCGCGTGACGAGTGCGTCGGGCTCGATTCCGTGCCGGCGGATGATGGAGACGGGGATACCCTGTGTCTCTTCGAAAATCGCCGAGAAGAGGTCGGTCGCCTCAATCGTGTGCCGGCCTGAGCGGCTGGCGTGAAGCAACGCCAGCTTGAAGAGGAGTTTTGTCGACGGCGCGACCCGCAGGTCGCGGCCGGCCACGCTGGGGAGGAGGCGCAGATGCTCCTCGAGCGCCTGGAGAATCTCGTGCGGGTTGAGCTCGACGTCCCGCATCACCTGCCCGAACATGTCCCATTCGACCTGGGCGAAGGCGAGGCATACATGCTCGTTCGTCAGCAGCGCGTGATCCCGGCGGCGAGCCTCGTCCAGCGCGCGGTCAACGACCCGCTCGGCTGACTCAGCCAGCTTGTTCTGCGGAATATCGAAATCCT
This sequence comes from Acidobacteriota bacterium, assembly GCA_039648985.1. Lineage (GTDB taxonomy): Bacteria > Acidobacteriota > Vicinamibacteria > Vicinamibacterales > 2-12-FULL-66-21 > JALZOC01. The sequence continues at coordinate 9,977 of JBBWZJ010000104.1, forward strand.
CCACGAGGCCCTCCATGTCGGCCACCTCCGGTTCACCGGACGACCGCACTGTCACTGGAAAGAGCAAAAGGAAGGCCATCGGCAACGGGCCGTGCTGCGGGCGCTAAGCAGTTGAAAAGGGAGAGCCAGAGAGCGGAAGACGGTGGCGGAGCGGGTGCCGCGGCGCGCGAAACCGCGCCCACGGTGGCCCCGCCACCCACTAATGGACGACGGTTTGCTCAGCGACGGCCGAGGAGCGCCGCAATCCGCGCCTCGGTCGGCGGATGGCTGCTGAAGAGCGACATCATGCCGCCGCCGGCGAACGGCTTGATGATGAACATGTGCGCGGTCGCCGGATTGGCGTCGAGCGGCAGTTGCTTCGAAATTGCGTCGATCTTGCGCAGGGCATCGGCCAGCCCATACGGGTTGCCCGCGAGCGCCGCACCTCCGGCGTCCGCCGCGAACTCCCGGGACCGCGAGATCGCCATCTGAATGAGCATGGCGGCGAAGGGGGCGAAGATCATCGTCGCCAGGAGCGCGATGGGATTGGCCCCGTTCCGGTCGTCGCGATTGCCATAGCCGCCGAACATCGCGGCGTAGTGGGCCATCCGGGCGACCATCATGATGGCGGCGGCAATCGTCGCCGCGACGGAGCTGATGAGAATGTCGCGGTGCTGCACGTGTGCAAGCTCGTGCGCGATCACGCCTTCGAGCTCAGGCTCCGAGAGGACGCGGAGGATCCCCTCGGTCGCCGCCACGGCGGCGTGCGACGGATTGCGGCCGGTCGCAAACGCGTTCGGCGATGCCTCCGGAATCACGTACACCTTCGGCATCGGCAGGTTCGCGCGCGCAGTCAGCCGCTCGACAATTTTATAGAGCCGGTGATCCGGTCCGACTTGGGCGGCCCGGTACATCCGGAGGACGATCTTGTCTGAGAACCAGTACGACCCCATGTTCATCAGCGCCGCCAACACGAACGCCGTAGCCAGGCCGCCGGCTCCCCCGAGCATCTCACCGAGTCCGAGCAGCAGGGCGCTCAGGATTCCGAGAAGGAGCGCCGTCTTCAACCCATTTGGCATTGTCGTTATTTTACCTCCTCCGGCTCGACTGGAGACGAAGGCCGCTATCGTGGAAAACCCTCGTAATGAAAACCCCTCCCGCCCCATGGCTATTCCCGTGAGGACTCGATCTTCCTGACGCCGCTCACCTTACCCGCATGCCACTGGATAGCCGAACCGGCGGAATCCGCGGGGGGAAATTCCCTATAATGAGGCACATGCTCCGCAACATCCTGGTGTGGCCGCTGCTGGCGTTCGGGTTGTCCGTCCCCATGCGAGCGCAGGTCCCCGCACCGTTCCCTCGCCCGGGACAGGCCGCGCCTCGAGTGCAGCCGCCGCCCGTCACCGCACCACAGCAGCCACCGGCGGCGCCGCCGGTTGCGGCGCCGGCACCTGGTCCGGAAGGGGACCCGACCGAAGGCACACTCGGCACGGCCATCTATCCATCCGCGCAGTACCTGGAGTCGTACGACGCCGGACGCGGCCAGCGTTACTACCTGTTCGGCAGCGACGCGGACTTCGCGCAGGTCGTCGGGTTCTACAAGTCGGCCTTGAAGCAGAAGGGGGAACTGATCTTCGACGAACCGCCCGTGCACATGTTCGAACTCGGCAGGTTCAGAGAGGACACGATGGCGTTCGCGCCGAGCGTGACCGTGAAGGACTACACCTGGGGCGGGTCGCAGGGGTATCTGAACCCGAAACGCGGAGGCACACCCGCGCGGTTTCGGACGATCATCCAGATCGTGCCGCTGCCCGCTGGCGCCGCGAAAAGCCCGTAGGTCGCCTCTTCCGCGCGAGACGACTACTCGGCTTTCAGATAAATCGCGCTGCCCTTTTCGCGGAACTCGCGGGACTTTTCGTCCATCCCTTTCGCGGCTTCGTCGGCGGCCATCGTGCGCACCTGCTGCGTCAGTTCCATCGAACAGAACTTCGGGCCGCACATCGAGCAGAAGTGCGCGACCTTCGCGCCGTCAGCAGGCAACGTCGCGTCGTGGTACGCGCGCGCGGTGACGGGATCGAGCGCCAGGTTGAACTGATCCTCCCAGCGGAATTCGAACCGCGCCTTCGACAGCGCATCGTCCCACGCCTGCGCGCGAGGATGCCCTTTGGCGAGATCGGCGGCGTGCGCGGCTATCTTGTACGCAATCACCCCGGCCTTGACGTCGTCGCGATTCGGCAGACCCAGGTGTTCTTTGGGCGTGACGTAGCAAAGCATGGCGGTGCCATACCAGCCGATCTGGGCGGCGCCGATGGCGGACGTGATGTGATCGTAACCGGGCGCGATATCGGTCGTGAGCGGACCGAGTGTGTAGAACGGCGCCTCGCCGCACCACTCGAGCTGCTTTTCCATGTTGTCTTTGATGAGATGCATGGGCACGTGCCCCGGTCCTTCGTTCATGACCTGCACGTCGTACTCCCACGCGATCCGGGTCAGTTCCCCCTGGGTCTTCAACTCCGCGAACTGCGGTCCGTCGTTCGCGTCGGCAATCGAGCCGGGACGCAGCCCGTCGCCCAGCGAGAACGACACGTCGTACGCGCGCATGATCTCGCAGATGTCGCGGAAGTGTGTGTAGGTGAAATTCTCCTTGTGGTGCGCCAGGCACCACTTCGCCATGATCGATCCGCCGCGCGACACGATGCCGGTCAGGCGCCGCGCCGTCATCGGGATGTAGCGAAGGAGAACGCCGGCGTGGACGGTGAAGTAGTCGACGCCCTGTTCGGCCTGCTCCATGAGCGTGTCGCGATACACCTCCCACGTCAGGTCTTCGGGCCGCCCGCCTACCTTCTCGAGCGCCTGATAAATCGGCACCGTGCCGATCGGGACCGCCGAGTTGCGCAGGATCCACTCGCGCGTTTCGTGGATATCGCGGCCGGTGGACAGGTCCATGACCGTGTCGGCGCCCCAGAGCGTCGCCCAGCGCAGCTTCTCGACTTCTTCCTCGATCGAGGACGACACGGCCGAGTTCCCGATGTTCGCGTTGATCTTCACCGCGAAGTTGCGGCCGATGATCATCGGTTCGAGCTCGGGATGATTGATGTTGGCGGGAATGATCGCGCGCCCCCGCGCGACTTCCGAGCGCACGAAATCCGGATCGAACCCCTCGCGGACGGCGATGAACTCCATCTCCGGCGTGACGGTCCCCTTGCGCGCATGGTGGAGCTGCGTGACGACGGCGTCGCCCCGGAGCGCCGTCCGCATCCGCTGGCCAAGCGCCGGCGGCATCGGGCGCAGGTCTGACGCCAGCGCCCGGTACGAACGAGGCACCTCGCTGACGCCGCCTCGCGCGATGATCCACGCCTCCCTCAGACGAGGCAAGCCCTCGCGCACGTCGCAGCCCTGCGGCCCGCTGGTGTCGTAGACGCGCAGCGGCGGCTCACCGCCCGACAGCCGGATCTCGCGCATCGGGACGGAACCGACGAACACTTTCGACGAGCTCGGAAACGCCGAGCTGAAGTCGGATGATTGGAGCGGCTGGAGCGGAGTACGTGTGGCCATGGGAAGTCCTGGATTTCACTATACCTGTACGCGCGGTCGCCCGGGCGCATAGTCCTTCCCCGCGGCCTCACCCCAGCTTTCGCAGGATGAAGCATTTCAGGTAGAACGTCTCGGGCGCGGTCAGGAGTACGGGATGATCGCGGCCCTGCATGCGTTTTTCGACGACCGTGACGTCTGCATGCGCGTCGACGGCGGCCGACGCGAGCACGTCCGCGAAGTCGGCCTCGCTCACGTTGTAGGAGCAGCTGCAGGTCACGAGGTAGCCGCCGGGGGACAGCAGCTTGAGCGCCCTCAGGTTGATCTCCTTGTATCCCGAGAGCGCCTTCCGCAGGGCGGCCTTGTTCTTCGCGAACGCCGGCGGGTCGAGGACGATCGTATCGAACCGTTCGCCGCGGCGCTCCAGCTCGCGGAGCTCGTCGAAGACATTCATCGCGCGGGCCTGGACGTTCGCTATGTGATTGCGCCGCGCATTCCCGGTGATCCGGCCAACGGCGTCCTCCGAAATGTCGATGGCGAGCACCTCGGTGCAGACCGGCGCGAGCGCGAGGGCGAACCCCCCGTTGTAGCTGAACGTGTCGAGCAGACGCCCATGCGCATACAGGCCTGCCGCCACGCGGTTCTCGCGCTGGTCGAGGAAGAGGCCGGTCTTCTGCCCGTGGTGCACGTCGACGTCGTAGACGATCCCGCCTTCGCGCACCTCAATCGTGGCAGGCACGCTGCCGTACAACAGTTCGACCCGCTGTTCCAGCCCTTCTAGCAACCGCACACGCGGATCGTTGCGCGCGAGAATCCCGGCGGGCTGGAGCAGCTCGACGAGCTGCCGCGTGATGTCAGGCAACAGCCGGTCCACGCCCTGCGAGAGCGCCTGCACGACGAGGTAGTCACCGTAGCGATCGACGATGAGCGAGGGCATGCGATCGGCTTCCCCATGGACCAGCCGGTATGCGGTCGCGTCGATCTTCAGCGTCCGCCGGAATTCGATCGCGTCGGCCAGCCTGCGTGCCCAGAGCGCGGCGTCGGCCGGCTCCGCCCCATGCGTGAGCAGACGGAGCGCGATCTCGGATCGGTCGCTGTAGAGCGCCTGACCGATGGTCCGTCCGCGTGCCCCCACCACCGCCACCGTGTCGCCGCCGGCAGCGTCGACCCGGGCGACATCGGATTTGTAGATCCAGGGATGACCGGTCCGGGACCGCTCTTCGCCACGTGGGGAGATGGTGACAGTGTTCATGCGCTGGTTCGGGGTTCGGGGTTCGGGGTTCGGGTTCCGGGTTCGGGTTCGGGGTTCGGGGTTCGGATTCGGGTTCGGGGTTCGGGTTCGAGGTCGCCTACGGGTCCGAGCCTGGAGCGACACGGGCTGCTGTGTTGTGCCGGCTGCCAGCCGTCGCGGGCTGGCCGTCGGGCGTGACAAGGCCTGTATAATCGCATTCTATGCGCATCGCGATCGGCGCCGACCATGCGGGGTTTGCGCTGAAGGAGCATCTGATCGAGACGCTCAAGCGCCTCGGCCACGTCGTGGACGATCGCGGCACCCACCGCGAGACGCCCCCCGTGGACTACCCGCCCATCTGCGCCGATGTGGCCGAACAGGTGGCGCTCGGCCGCGCGGACCGCGGGGTCGTGCTCGGCGGGAGTGGCCAGGGGGAACAGATTGCCGCGAACAAGGTCCTGGGCGCACGCGCCGCGCTCTGCAATGACATGCACACGGCCCGCATGTCCCGGGAGCACAACGACGCGAACGTGCTGGCGATGGGCGGACGGATCGTCGCGACCGCGCTGGCGGACGAAATTCTCGGCCTGTGGCTGAGCACTGCGTTCGCCGGCGGGCGCCACCAGCGGCGGCTCGATCAGATCGCCGCCATCGAGAGGGCGCAAGCCTCGGGGCAGCGCACGCAGGAAGGAACGAGATGATTACGAACACCGAGACTCCCGTGCGATGGCGCACGCTCGCGGAGGCGGATCCGGAGATCGCCGCGACGATCGATCGCGAGCGCCACCGCCAGAACAGCGGGCTCGAGCTGATTGCGTCCGAGAACTTCGTCAGCAAGGCGGTGCTCGAGGCGGCCGGGTCGGTCCTCACGAACAAATACGCCGAGGGATACCCCGGCAAGCGATATTACGGCGGCTGTGAGTTCGTCGACGTCGCAGAGTCCCTGGCGATCTCGCGCGCGAAAGAGCTCTTCGGCGCCGACCACGTGAACGTCCAGCCCCACTCGGGCGCGCAGGCGAACATGTCGGTCTACTTCACCCTGCTGAAGCCCGGCGACACGGTGCTCGGGATGAATCTCGCCCACGGCGGCCACCTCACGCACGGCCATCCGCTGAATTTCTCCGGCAAGCTGTACACGATCGTCCCGTACGGCGTCCGGCAGGACGATCAGCGCATCGACTACGAGGAGCTCGAACGGCTCGCGCACGAGCACAAGCCGAAGATGATCATGGTGGGCGCGAGTGCATATCCGCGGGTCATCGACTTCGAACGGATCGGGAAGGTCGGCCGCGACGTTGGCGCGCCGGTCGTGACCGACATGGCGCACATTGCCGGACTCGTCGCGGCGCAGATCCACCCGAGCCCCGTCCCGCATTCGGATTTCGTGACGACGACCACTCACAAGACGCTGCGCGGTCCCCGCGGCGGCATGGTGCTCTGCCGGAGCCAGTATGCGAAGGATCTGGACCGCGCCGTGTTCCCGGGGGTGCAGGGCGGCCCGCTGATGCACATCATCGCCGCCAAGGCGGTGTGCTTCAAGGAAGCCATGGCGCCGGGGTTCGTCGAGTACCAGCGGCAGATCGTCGCGAACGCCCGCCGCCTGGCGGACGCGCTGTCCGGAGCCGGGTTCCGGCTGGTCAGCGGCGGCACCGACAATCACCTGATCCTCGTCGACGTCTTTTCGAAAGGGCTCACCGGCAAGGTCGCAGAAGCCGCGCTCGGCCGGGCTGGCATCACGGTCAACAAGAACGCCATCCCCTTCGATCAGAATCCTCCAATGGTCGCGAGCGGCATTCGGATCGGTACTCCCGCGGTCACCAGCCGGGGCATGCGCGAACCCGAGATGGAGATCGTCGCGGAGCTGATCGCGCGATCGCTGGCGTCCCCCGACAATGACGGTGTCCTCGCCGCGGTGCGGGCGGAAGTCGAAGGGCTGTGCCGGAAGTTCCCGCTCTATCCGGAACGGTAGGCCTGAAAGACGACGACGAGGGCTGCCGGGGCGCGGCGGTGAGCCGCGCCTTCGCACCTGCGGGCCCGCTGGCGAACGCCGTCCCTGGCTTCGAGGCGCGCCCGGGCCAGCTCGAAATGGCGGACGCTGTCGCGGCCGTATTCGCCGCCGGCGGGATCCTGCTCGCCGAAGCCGGCACAGGAACGGGAAAGACGCTCGCCTACCTCGTCCCCGCCGTGCTCAGCCGCCAGCGCGTGCTGGTGTCCACAGGCACGAAGAACCTGCAGGAGCAGATCTTCTTCAAGGATCTCCCGGTGCTCCGCGACTCGCTCGGCGTGCCGTTCACAGCCACGTACATGAAAGGGCGCGGGAACTACCTGTGCCTGCACCGATTCGACGCGTATCGTGACGGCACGGGCGCGGGATTCGCCCGCGTCGACGGCGCCTTCGGCCCCACGGGGAACGAAGCCCTGTTCATCCGGATCATCGACGAGTGGCGCCGCGAGACGCTCACGGGTGACAAGGCGGAGATCGAAGACCTGCCGGAAGACCTCCCGCTCTGGAAGGAAATCGCCGCGACGACGGAGAACTGCATCGGCGCCGAGTGCCCGCAGCACCAGGACTGCTTCATCACGAAGATGCGGCAGCGCGCCGCCGAATCCGACATCGTCATCGTCAATCACCACCTCCTCTGCGCCGACGCCGCCGTCCGGCAGAGTGAATACGGAGAAGTGATTCCGGGCTGCAGCTACGCCGTCTTCGACGAAGCGCATCAGCTCGAGGACGTGGCCACGCAGTACTTCGGGCTCGCCGCGAGCAACTACCGGATCGAGGATCTGGCCCGCGATGTGGACCGGGCCTCGGGCGCGACGCAGGTGCCGGACCGGGAATGCGCACTCGGCCTCAAGCACGCTGCCGAACGCGTCCGCGACTGCTCGCGTGCGTTCTTCGCCGCGCTTCAGGCGATCCGGTTCGACGGGCCGAGTACTGGAGGTGGCGACACCCGGGTGCGCGTCGGCAGCACCCAGACCGCCAGAGTCGCCGAAGAAGGCGCCGCGCTCATCGCGGCAGTCGAGGCGCTCGAGGCGGAGGTGGCGCTCGCACGAGACGTGCCGGAGGACGTACTCGCGGCCGGGCGGCGCGCGGCCGAGATCCGGACCGACCTCGCCTTTCTGCTGCGGGCCGACGATCCGGGGTTCGTCTACTACCTCGAAGTCCGCGGCCGCGGGGTGTTTCTGAGGGCATCCCCGATTGACGTGTCCGGGATCGTCCGGGAGCTGCTCCTGGATCGGATGAAGGCGACCGTCCTCACATCGGCAACGCTGGCGGTGGACGGATCGTTCGAGTACATCCGCAGCCGCCTCGGGATCCGGCGCGCGGAGGAAGTGCGGCTCCCCTCGGAGTTCGATTACGCGACGCGTGCGCTTTTGTACCTCCCGAAACGGATGCCCGATCCGCGTTCGCGGGAGTTCGCGTCAGCCGTCGCGCGGCAGGTCGTGGAGATCGTCAAGCGGACCCGCGGCCGTGCGTTCGTCCTGTTCACGAGCTACGCCAATCTGCGCGACGTACAGGCTCTCGCGTCGGCCGAGATCGATTACCCGATCCTGGTGCATGGAACAGCACCGCGGTCGGCGCTCTTGCGCGATTTCAAGGCGACCCCGAACGCGGTCCTGCTGGCGACGTCCAGCTTCTGGCAGGGCGTCGATGTGGTCGGAGACGCCTTGAGCTGCGTCATCATCGACAAGCTGCCGTTTGCGTCGCCCGGGGATCCGATCACGTCCGCCAGAATCGACGCGATCGCCGCGCGCGGCGGGTCCGCGTTCGGCGAATACCAGATTCCGCTCGCGGTGCTCGCGCTTCAGCAGGGGCTGGGGCGGCTGCTGCGCCACCGGCAGGATCGCGGCGTGCTCGCGGTGCTGGACCCGCGGCTGCGCACGATGGGTTACGGCCGGCGCTTTCTGGCGTCGATGCCGCCCGCCCCCGTCACTCACGAGCTCGACGACATCCGCGATTTCTTCGCGGCAGATCCGCAGGACGTGACCGGGTCGGGCGCATACCCGGATCGGACCGGCTCGCAATGACGCGCGCCGCCGCTGGCGCGCCGCGAGTCCCGGCGCTCAGGCCTGTGCTCAAATGGGCCGGCGGCAAGAGGCAGCTGCTCCCCAGTCTCCGTCCGTATTACCCGCGGTCGTTCGCCCGCTACATCGAGCCGTTCGTCGGGAGCGGGGCCGTCTTCCTCGATCTCGTCAACGCCGGCCGGACCGCGGGGCACGACGTCCGCCTGTCGGACATCAACGCGGACATCATCGGCTGCTATCGCGCGATCCGCGACACCGTCGACGAGGTCATCGCGGCCTTGTGGGTGCTCGATGGGGGGCATCGGGCACATCCCCGGGAGCATTTCTACGAAGTCCGGGACGGGCGGTTCAATCCGGCGCGGCGGGTCGTGCATGCGGCGCCGCATCCCGAGGCCGCCTACACGCCGGAGCTCGCGGCGATGCTGATCTATCTGAACCGGACCGGATACAACGGGCTCTTTCGGCTGAATTCCCATGGCGCCTTCAACGTGCCGGCAGGCCGGTATGGGTCGGTCCGCATCTGCGACGCCGACAATCTGCGCGGCCTGTCCGCTGCGCTCCGTGAACCCAGCGTGTCGGTCGAGGTGCAGCAGTTCGACGAGGCGCTCGCGGCGGCGACAGCCGGCGACTTCGTGTATCTGGACCCGCCGTATGCGCCCATGAGCGCAACAGCAAGCTTCACGTCCTACACCTCGGCGGGGTTCGGCGTCGCACAGCAGGAATCGCTGCAGCGGCAGGTCATCGATCTCGCCGGCCGAGGCGCTCAGGTGCTCCTCAGCAATTCCGTCGCTCCCGACATCCGGGCGCTGTACGAGGAGGACGCGACGGTGCGAAGGGCCGGACTGCTGACCCGGACGGTCCAGGCGCGGCGCGCCATCAACTCCCGCGCATCGCGGCGCGGTCCGGTGCTGGAGTATCTGATCACGAATGTGCCGCAGCGCGCCGTGTGAACGGAGCGGGCGGCTGTGGCCTGCGGCAGGCGCCCCGGGTGGTAAACTGAGGCACGGCATTCAACGGGTTTCTTTTACTGCGACCTGAAATGGATTACGGAGGGCTGCAATGGCTGGCAAACGGATAATCGGCCGGACGCTCACGATCTGTGCGGTCGTGCTCGGGCTCGCGGCGGCTGCCGCGCCGGCCGCGGCACAGACAGGCGGCATGAAGGGCAAGGTCGTCGATGCCCAGAACAAGCCTGTGGACGGCGCCACGGTGACGCTCGTACAGAACGACACGAACTCGAAGTTCACCCTGAAGAGCAAGAAGGGGGAGTTCATGCAGATCGGGCTGCCGCCCGGCAACTATACGGTCACCGTCGAGAAGGACGGGCTGAAGCAGACCGCTAACGTGCGCGTGAGTCTCGACATCGCGGAGACGACCATCACGCTCAAGCCGGGCGGGTCCGCGCCGATGTCGAAGGAAGAGGCGGCCAAGGCCGCGGCAAAGATGGAGGGGCTCAAGGCGGCGTTCGCCGAGGGCGCAGCCCTCAGCAATGCCGGCAAGTACGATGAGGCCGTCGCGAAGTTCAACCAGGTTCTGGTGGACGTGCCGAAGTGCACCGAGTGCTACGTGAACATCGGCGCGACTTATGGTTTGAAGAAGGACTACGCGCAGTCTGAAGCGGCATACAAGAAGGCGCTGGAGCTGGATCCGAACTCGGTCGAGGCCTACTACGGCCTGGCCGCCATCTACAACGACCAGCAGAAGTTCACCGAGGCGCAGGCGATGAGCGCCGAGGCCAGCAAGCGCGCGGGCACCGGTGGCGCGGCGGGCGGCGGCGGCGGGGCCGTCAACCCGGACACGCTGTACAACCAGGGCGTGATTGCGTGGAACGCAAAGGATTACCCAAAGGCGCAGGAGCTCTTCGCGGCCACCGCCGCGGCGAATCCGAACCACGCCGAAGCGCATTACATGCTGGGGCTCGCCAACCTGAATCTGGGCAAGCTGCCCGAAGCCGCCAAGGAGTTCGAGACGTACCTGAAGATCGCCCCGACGGGTCCGAACGCCAAGGCCGCGCAGACGAATTTCGACATGCTCAAGCAGTACATCAAGTAGCGGCCGGCGCTGACGGTGGACGCCACCATTGCCGCCAACCTCGAAACCATCAGGTCCCGGATCGACAAGGCCGCGCGCCGGGTCGGCCGGGACCCGGCGGACGTTCTCCTCATTGCCGTCTCCAAGACCTTCGGTGCGGATCGCGTGCGGGCCGCCCGGGCCGCCGGACAGCGTCATTTCGGCGAAAACAAGGTGCAGGAAGCCCTGCAGAAAATCGCTGATACCGCCGACAAGGAGATCAGGTGGCACCTCATCGGCCACCTCCAGTCGAACAAGGTGAAGAAGGCCGCGACAGCATTCCACTGCATCCATTCGGTGGATTCGCTCGACCTGCTGACCAGGCTGGACGCGGCGGCGCACGACCAGGGCGCGGCGCCGGACGTGCTGATTCAGGTGGATCTGGCCGGCGAGGTCACGAAATTCGGCGCCCCGGTTGACCACGCCCGGCGCGTGCTCGACGCGGCGCTGGGAGCGCGCGCCGTCCGCGTGGTCGGGCTGATGCTGATCCCGCCGTGGAACGAAGACCAGGAACAGACGCGCCCCTGGTTCGCCAAGCTGCGCGCGCTCCGGGATTCGTGGCTCGCGGAAGGCGTTCCGGCGGCTGCGCTGCGGCACCTTTCGATGGGGATGAGCCACGATTTCGAAGCCGCGGTCGAAGAGGGCGCGACACTCGTGCGGGTGGGCACCGCGATATTCGGCAAACGAACTGTGAGGGCGTGATGTACGCAAACGAACCCGGCGAGACGGAGACACCGGCATCCACATCCGCGGCGCACACCGGATCCGTACCGGCGGGGCGGGTCATGCGCATCGCACCACTCGACCTGCGCCAGCAGCGGTTCAAGACGGCGCTGCGCGGGTTCGACCGCACCGAAGTTGTCGCGTTCCTGACCGAAGCGGCTGATGATTACGAGCACGCGCTGCGCGAGATCGACCGCCTCCGCCAGGACCTGCACCGGATGGAGACGAACCTGCGCGAACATCGTGATCGCGAGACGAACCTGCGCAACACGCTGCTGACGGCGCAGCGGCTCGCGGACGAGGTCAAGACGGCCGCGCAGAACGAGGCCAAGATGATCGTGCGGGAAGCGCAGGGCCGCGGCGACCTGCTCGTGCAGAAGGCACAGGCGAGACTCGAAGACATGGAGCGCGACATCGCGGAGCTGCGCCTGCGCCGCCGCGGCGTCGAAGGCACCCTCGAATCCTCCATCCAGTCGCTGTACCATGCGCTGGAATTCATCCGCGAGCAGGACAAGCCGGACGAGAAGATCCTGCTCCATCGGCCCCGCACCACGGAGGCCCCCGCATCCCTCCGCCCCGCAATCGACACGCCGCGAGCGGCCGACGATCGCGGATAGCGCGAACCCGCGCGTCCATTCGGCGGACGGAAACACCGGGCGGGGTCTTCGGGCTACGTGTAATGTCGAGGGCTGGGCGGCCTGGCGTCGGTCCCCCGTCGACGGGACGGTCTAACGCCGCGGAGTGGCGGCGGTGAGATCGAGGGCCTTCGCGTCGATGTTGAACTCCCACCCGTACGAGTAGCGCGGCAGCAGCCGGAGCGGTTCGACGTAGCTCGCCTGGAGGTGCAGCGATCCCGTCTCGTGCAGGACGCGCACGTACTCGCGCTCGAGCGGAATCCTGTTCTCGCCGGCGAGCGCCATCGTCCGGTTGACGAGCTCCGCGTCGCTGGCTTTCTGCGAATAGAGGACGAGCTCCTGCAGCGCGTCCTTGAACTGCATGTTGTGCAGCGCCACGGGGGTCACCTGGTAGAGAGCGTTGGCGATCAGCAGAAACACCGCGATCTTCACGATTTTCCGGATCATTCGACCTCCCCGCGGTTGCCGTCAGTGAATCTGGTGGAAGAGCCGCTCCCACCGCGTCTTGGTAAAGAAGTGGGTCACGACCGAGAACAGCCGCTTCACCGACGCGCCGACGCCTTCGTCCAGGTAGTCTTCACGCCCGGACTCGTACGACCAGTAGATCATGAGCGCGCGGCCCTTGATGTAGCTGCGCGGCAGGAACCCCCAGTACCGGCTGTCCTGCGAATTGTCGCGATTGTCTCCCATCACGAAGTACTGCCCCTCCGGGACCTTCACCGGGCCGTACCGCTCACGCACGTCGAACGAGGTGATTTCCTGCGCCTCGCGGGCCGCCTCGAGGAAGTGCACGTACGGCTCGTCGAGCGGCTGCCCGTTGATGTAGACCTTCTTGCTGCGAAGCTCCAGGGTCTCGCCAGGCAGACCGATCACCCGCTTGATGAAGTCACGGTCCGGCTCGTCCGGGTACTTGAACACGACGACATCGCCGCGCCGCGGATCGCGAACGGGGAGCACGTGCCGCTCGATTCCGCCGGCCGTGGGGCCGAACACGAACTTGTTGACGAGCAGGTGGTCGCCGATGAGGAGGTTGTTCTCCATCGATCCGGTAGGGATCTTGAACGCCTGCACGACCCACGTGCGCACGAACAGCGCGAGAATCACCGCGATGACGATCGATTCGAAGTACTCGCGCAGGGTGGATTTCTGGAAGCTCATGACGTCCCTGCCTATGATTCCGTGCCGACCTTGAGCACGGCGAGGAAGGCCTCCTGCGGAATCTCCACGCGGCCGACCCGCTTCATCCGCTTCTTGCCTTCCTTCTGCTTCTCGAGCAGCTTGCGCTTGCGGGAGATGTCTCCACCGTAGCACTTCGCCAGGACGTTCTTGCGCAGCGCCTTGACCGACTCCCGCGCGATGATCCGGCTCCCGATCGCCGCCTGGATCGCGATTTCGAACATCTGCCGGGGAATCAGCTCGCGCATCTTCGCCGCGAGCGCCCGCCCCCGGTTGTACGCGGAATCCCGGTGCACGATGCTGGACAGCGCATCCACCGGCTCTTCGTTGACGAGAATGTCGAGCTTCACGAGCGGCGCCTCCTGGAAGCCGGTCACGTGATAGTCGAGCGACGCATAGCCGCGCGAGATCGTCTTCAGCCGGTCGTAAAAATCCATGACGACTTCGTTGAACGGCATCTCGTACGTGACGAGGACGCGGTCGCGGGCGAGGTACTCAAGCGACTTCTGCACGCCACGCTTGTCCTGGCAGAGCTGCATGATCGCACCGACGTGCTCGGAGGGCGTCAGCATCATGGCCGTGATGATCGGCTCCTCGATCTTCTCGATCCGGCCCGGGTCCGGCAGCTTCGACGGGCTGTCGATCTCCTGCACCACACCGTCGGTCGTCGTCACCCGGTACAAGACTCCCGGCGCAGTCGTGACGAGATCCATGCCGAACTCGCGCTCGAGCCGTTCCTGCACGATCTCCATGTGCAGCAGCCCGAGAAAGCCGCAGCGGAACCCGAATCCGAGCGCTGCCGACGTCTCCGGCTCGAAGAAGAAGGACGCATCGTTCAGCCGGAGCTTCTCGAGCGCATCGCGCAGCTGGGGGTACTCGCTGCCTTCGACGGGATACAGCCCGGCAAAGACCATTGGCTTGCTGACTTTGAACCCGGGGAACGCTTCGGCGGTTCTCCGCGACGCTTCGGTGATCGTGTCGCCGATCTGCGCATCGGTCACGGTCTTGATGCCGGCGAAGATGAACCCGACCTCGCCGACGCCGAGCTCGTTCGCAACGACGGGCTTCGGCGAGAAGACGCCGACCTGGTCGACGTCGTACTCCTGCCCCCGAGCCATCAGCCTGATCTTCATGCCCGCGCGAATCACGCCGTCGATCACGCGGGTCAGGATGATCACGCCGCGGTACGCGTCGTACCACGAGTCGAAGATCAACGCCTTGAGCGGCGCATCAGGGTCGCCCACCGGCGACGGGAGACGCTTGACAATCGCTTCAAGGATTTCGTGGACGCCGGTGCCCTCCTTCGCGCTGGCGAGGACGGCGCCACTGGCGTCGAGGCCCACAATTTCCTCGATCTGACGCTTCGCCTCCTCCGGCTGCGCGCCCGGCAGGTCAATCTTGTTGATGACGGGGATGATCTCGAGATTGTTCTCGACCGCCAGATACGCATTCGCCAGCGTCTGGGCCTCGACCCCCTGGGAAGCGTCGACGAGCAGCAGGGCCCCTTCGCAGGCGGCCAGCGACCGCGTCACTTCGTACGAAAAATCCACGTGCCCGGGCGTGTCGATGAGATTCAGCACGTACGTCTCGCCATCATCGGCCTTGTAGGACAGCCTGACGGCGTGCGCCTTGATCGTGATCCCGCGCTCGCGCTCGAGGTCCATCGAGTCGAGCACCTGCGCCTCCATCTCGCGTGCCTGGAGCGCTCCGGTGATCTCGAGGAAGCGGTCGGCGAGCGTGGACTTGCCGTGATCGATATGGGCAATGACGGAGAAGTTGCGGATTAAGCGCTGATCCATTGTGGGCGGTAGCGCTGATTATACCCCGCGCCTCTCGGCCACGGACCGGAACGGATGCGCCGGGAGCCGCACTTCCGCCTCGCGCGCAGGTGGCCATGTGCGCGGGCCGCTGGCGGCTAGCGTTGATCGAGCGGGAGGAACGTCTGGGGATACTCCGGCCCGATGTAGTCCGTCCGCGGGCGGATCAGCCGGTTGTTGGCGTACTGCTCGAGGCAATGCGCCGTCCAGCCCGACACGCGGCTCACGGCGAAGATCGGCGTGAAAAGGTCGATCGGGATGCCGAGCGTGTAGTACGTCGAGGCCGAATAGAAGTCGACATTCGGATTGAGGCGCTTCTCGGTTTTGACGACGGTCTCGATGCGTTGGGACATGTCGAACCAGCGCGTGTTGCCGATCCGCTCGCCGAGCTCCTTCGACATGCGGCGCAGGTGGGTCGCGCGCGGGTCCTCGGTGTGGTACACGCGATGCCCGAAACCCGGAATCTTGATCTTCTTCGCGAGCCGACCGCGGATCGCGTCGTCGATGCGGTCCGGGCTTGCGTCGGGCCCGATCTCGATGAGCAGCCGCATCACGTCCGCGTTCGCGCCCCCGTGCAGTGGCCCCTTGAGCGCGCCGATGGCCCCGACGATCGCCGAGTACAGATCCGTGAGCGTCGCGGCCGCGACCCGCGCCGCGAACGTGGACGCGTTCAGCTCGTGGTCCGCATGCAGGACGAGCGCGATGTCGAACGCGCGGATCGACAGCGGGTCCGGTCGGGTGCCGGTGAGCATGTACAGGAAATTCGCCGCGTGGCCGAGCGCCGGATCCGGCTGGATCGGTCCGCCGCCGGCCTGCATCCGGCCATACGTGGCGACGAGGCTGCCGAGCTGTGCCGTCAGCCGCACCGCCTTGCGGTAGTTCGCCGCCTGCGAGTTGTCCGCGGCTTCCGGATCGTACTGGCCGAGCGCGGACGTCAGCGTGCGCAGCATGTCCATGCCGTCGCTCGCCGGCAGCGCCTTCATCAGACGGAGAATGGGTTCGCCGAGGGGGCGCGCGGCCGCGAGCTGCGACTGCAGGTCGCCGAGCTCCGGGCGGCTGGGGAGCCGGCCGTGCCACAGCAGGTAGCACACTTCCTCGAACGACGCGCCGCGGGCCAGGTCGTGGATGTCGTACCCGAAGTACGCCAGCACGCCCCGATCGCCATCCAGATAACAGATGGCGGACGAGGCCGCGACGACATCTTCGAGTCCGGCCTTCGGCTTTGCTTCGGTCGTCATGGCGCAATCATATCAAGGAAGGCGAGGCGCCCGGGTGCGCGCACGGGCGCGCTATTTCGCGACTTCGGGCGCCTTGAGCATGACCGTCTCTCCCGTGTACTGCTGGAGGATCGAGAGGAGGCCGGTATAGAGGAACCCGACTTGAAAGAGCATGAGGAACGGCAGCGTCCCGTAGATCTGATTCACCAGCGCGTAAAAGACTGTCGCTGTGAAATACAGGCCGAGGGCCACTTCGATGAGAGGCTGGACGCCGACCGACTGGTGATACTTCTTGCCGACCCACTCGTCACCCTCGCGTTCGATGCCGTACTTCGGCGTCCGGGCGAATTCGCTCTGCTTGCCGAAGAGCGCCTCGAGCACCGCGCGCGTGTTGTTCACGCAGAGCCCGATCCCGATGGACATCAGGAACGGCACGTACTTCATCCGCTGGCGCCAGTCGGAGTAGAGCTCGCGCTGCGATACCACGTAGAAGTTGCCGACCGACAGCGTCGCCGCGCAGAAGAGCGGCACGTCGATGAGCAGCATCTCCGTCCATCCCATGTTGTACCGCACCCACATCGCGGGGAACATGAGGATCGAGAGCAGCGACATCAGCAGGTAGTTGAAGTTCGCGGAGAGGTGGAAGAACGCCTCCACCTTGACGCCGAGGGGCTGATTCGATCGCAGGATCCGGGGCAGCAGCTTCACGCACGTCTGGATCGACCCCTTCGCCCACCGATGCTGCTGCGACTTGAAGGAGTTCATCTCGACGGGCACCTCCGCAGGCGCCACCACGTCGGGCAGAAAGAGGAACTGCCAGCCGGCGAGCTGCGCCCGGTAACTGAGGTCGAGGTCCTCGGTCAGCGTGTCGTGCTGCCAGCCCCCCGCCGAGGCGATCGCCTCGCGTCGCCACACGCCCGCCGTGCCGTTGAAATTGAAGAAGCAGCCCGCCCGGTTCCGGCCGCCGTGCTCGAGGACGAAGTGGGCGTCGAGCAGGATCGACTGGATTTTAGTGAGGAGCGAGTAATCCTGGTTGATGTGGCCCCACCGCGCCTGGACCATCCCGATTTTCGGATCGGCCGCCAGGTAGGGCAGCGTCTTCTGGAGAAAATCAGGACCCGGGATGAAGTCGGCGTCGAAGATCGCAACGAACTCGCCGGTCGACTCCGCGAGCCCCGCTTCGAGGGCGCCGGCTTTGTATCCCCTGCGATCCACCCGATGGATGTGCCGGATGTCGAACCCGCGGGAAGCGTGGCGCCGCACCGCCCGCTCGGCGATGTCGGTGGTCTCGTCGGTCGAGTCGTCCAGGACCTGGATTTCGAGCAGCTCTTTCGGGTACTCGAGGTCGCACACCGCCCCAATCAGGCGGTCCGCGACGTACATCTCGTTGAAGATGGGGAGCTGAACCGTGACGCGCGGCAGCACCGTCAGCGCCGGCATCGGGAGCGGCGCGTTACCCTTGTTTTTCATGTAAAGATACACAAGGTAATACCGGTGCCAGCCATAGATGGCCAGAATGCTGAGCACGAAGAAGTAAAAGACGAGGATAAGTGTCTCAGGCAGCGTCATAAAGCGATGAATCCGTCACGTGACACAAACGATAACTATACAGCTCTGCTGGTGGGTAAATCAACGGGCCCGCGGCATTCCCGCCGATGAACCGTCTGCAGGTGCGCGCCCTGCTGGATCAGGTCGCCTCAGGAGCACTTACACCTGAGGCCGCACAGGCCGGGCTGCTTCAATATCTGCGCCAAAGCGCGTTCGAAGACCTCGGCTTCGCGAAAATCGACCATCAGCGCACACTCCGCCAGGGCTTCCCCGAGGTCGTCTTCGGCCAGGGCAAGACGGCCGCCCAGACGGCTGCCATTTCAGAGCGGATCGTCGCCGCCGGCTACAACCTGCTGGTGACCCGGACGACGCCGGAGGCCTACGCCGCCGTCGCCGAACGCCTCCCGCATGCGTCATTCGATCCTCTGGCGCGAACGATTACGCTGCGCACGGCCGCTGTGCCCCCGGGACGCGGCATTGTCGTCGTGGCGGCGGCCGGCACGGCCGACCTGCCGGTCGCCGAAGAAGCCGCAGTCTCGGCGGAAATGATGGGCAATTCCGTCGATCGGATCTATGACGTCGGGGTCGCGGGTCTCCATCGGCTCCTCGCCGCCCACGACCGGCTCCTCGCCGCTCACGTCATCATCGTCGTCGCCGGCATGGAGGGTGCCCTGCCGAGCGTCGTCGGCGGGCTCGTCGAGGTGCCGGTCATTGCGGTCCCGACCAGCGTCGGCTACGGCGCCAACCTTGGCGGCCTCACCGCGCTGCTCGCCATGCTCAACAGCTGCGCCAGCGGCGTGTCCGTCGTCAACATCGACAATGGATTCGGGGCCGCCGCCGTCGCCAGCGCGATCAATCATCTCGGCTGAGAGCTGATAGCTGAAGCTTTCAGCTTTCAGCTTTCAGCTTCCCGCTTCCCGCTTCCGGCTTCCGGCTTCCCGCTTTCAGCTTTCCGCTCCCCGCTTCGCGCTTCCAGCTTCCAGCTTCCCGCTTCCGGCTTCCGGCTTCCGGCGGAAGCAACGCCCCGATCCCCGATCCCCGATCCCCGATCCCCGATTCCCGGTCCCGATCCCCGGATCCCGAGCCCCGGATCCCGAATCCCGGCCATTTGAGATATACTCGGGGATTGTCCCGTCCGGGTTTCACTCTCTCCAGACCAAGCTCGATGCATGCAGGCGCCCTGAGGGCCCTCGAATTCGATCGGATTGTCGAGGCGGTCCGTCGCTTCGCGCTGACGCCAGCCGGAGCTGCGCGGGTCGCGCGGCTGCATCCGCTTGTCGAGACCGCCGACGTATCGGCTGCGCTGGGGGCGACCTCGGAGGCCGTCCGCTTCCTCGGCGACAACCAGATGCCGCTGCACGCGCCCGAGGACCTCGAGACGATCCTCGAGTCACTCGGCGTCCAGGGCCGCGCCCTCGAAGCCGTGCATCTGCTCGCGTTGGCGGCGTTTCTCGCGTCGGTCGAAAGCGCCTGCGCGGCGGTGCGCCGGGCGCGCGGCGGCTTTCCCGTCCTCCGGGCGATCGCCGACAGCGCCGCTTCGTTCGAGCGCGAGATCGCCGACGTCCGCCGCACGATCGATGCGGGCGGCGAGGTGGTGGACGATGCGAGTCCGGAGCTGCGGGGGATACGGGACCGGCTGCGGAAGCAGCGAACCCGGCTTCGCGGCACGCTCGAGTCGTATCTTCGCGGCAAGGACACGTCGAAATACCTGCAGCAGCAGATCGTCACCGACCGCAACGGCCGGTACGTGCTCGTCGTCCGTTCCGAGCACCGGACCTCCATCCCCGGCATCGTGCACGGGAGCTCCGGCAGCGGCGCGAGCCTCTTCCTGGAGCCGCTCAGCACCGTCGAGATCAACAACGACATCGTGGAGCTGCAGCAGCAGGAGGCAGAGGAGGTGCGGCGGATCCTCCTCGCGCTTGCGGATGCCTTCCGCACGCGCGACGAGGATCTGGAGCGCACCGTCGGCGCCGCCACCGAGCTCGACGTGCTGCAGGCGCGCGCGCAGTTTTCCCTCGTGGTGGACGGGGTCCAGCCGGCGATTGCGACCGATGGCCGCCTCGAGCTTCGCGCGGCGCGGCACCCGCTGCTGATTCCGGCGGTGCGTCGTCACATCAGCGATGCGGTGGACGGTCCGCCGGGCGAGGGAAACGGGGCGGACGCGACGGTCGGGCGCACGAACGGTTCCGGCCCGGTTCCTGTCGATGTGCTGCTCATTCCGCCGGTGCGTGTGCTCGTCATCACAGGCCCGAATACCGGTGGCAAGACCGTCGCGCTCAAGACCGCGGGATTGCTGTCGCTGATGGCGCAGGCGGGGCTCCTCATTCCAGCCGCCGACGGATCGCAGATTCCGGTCTTTCGCACCGTCTTCGCGGACATCGGTGACGAGCAGTCAATGGCCGCGAGCCTCAGCACGTTCTCGGCGCACATCGCCAACATCGTGGCGATGGACAAGGCGCTCGCGCTCCCGTCGCTGGTGCTGCTCGACGAAGCGGGAGCGGGCACCGACCCTGTCGAAGGCGGGGCTCTCGCGATGGCGATGATCGATCACTTCCGGCGTCGCGGCGCGATGATGATCGCGACGACGCACTACGATGCGCTGAAGTCGTACGCGTCGACGACCGAAGGGGTGATGGCTGCCGGGTTCGGGTTCAATCCCGAAACGTTCGCGCCGACTTACCGCCTGAACTATGGATCGCCGGGCAGCAGCCTTGCCCTCGAGATCGCGAACCGGCTCGGCATGCCGGCGGACGTGATCGCGCAGGCGCGGGCGCATCGCACCGCGCGCGAGACTCAGCTGGCCGAGCACCTGGCCAAGGTCGAACGCGACATGCAGGCGCTCGACCACGAACATCGCCTGGCGGCCCGCGAGCGCGAGACCCTGGCCGATACCGCCTCGAAGCTGCACGCGCGCGAGCAGGAACTGCGCAACCGCGAGGAGACGTTCCGGCGCAAGCTCGAAGAGCGGATCGACGATCGGCTCCGCGACGCCCGGCGCGAGATCGACTCGGTGCTCGAGGCGCTCAAGGCGAAGACCGACGCGCTGGCAGCCGAAGCGGAGCGCCGGATGGCGCCGAGGCTGATCCCCACGGGGGAGACGGGCGCCGCGCGCGCGGAAGCCCGCGCGGCAATCGAAGCGATCGGCGAGCGGCTGCGGATTCCAACCGAACCAGCGGTCCCGGCCGTCCCGCAGGGGGACCCCGCCCGGCAGCCCGCCGTCGGCGACCGTGTGCTCGTGGGCGTCTTCGGCCTCGAGGGGGTCGTGCAGGCGCTGCACGACCGCGAAGCCGAAGTGGACGTCCGCGGGAAGCGGCTGCGCGCGCGCGTCGACGAGCTCCGCGTGCTGACCCCGGCGGCCGCGGTCCAGGCGCAGCCCGGGCGCGTGCGGGTGAACGTCGACCTCCAGCCGCGCGAGGGGTCGCTCTCAGAGCTCAACCTCATAGGCTGCCATGTGGACGAGGCGCTCAGCCGCACCGAGAAGTTCCTCGACGAAGCGCTCATGACCGAGCAGAAGACCGTCCGCCTCATACACGGATACGGGACCGGGCAGCTGCGACGCGCGATCGCCACGTTCCTTCAGTCGCATCCATTCGTCCTCAACTTCGCGCCTGCTCCACCCAATCAGGGTGGCGGCGGCGTGACCGTCGTGGACCTGAAGGACTGATGCCGCTCTTCCCCGCGTCCTTCGTCGCCGACCTGAAGTCGCAGGCCGACATCGTCCAGGTGGTCCAGGAGCGTGTCCCGCTGCGGCGCAGCGGCGTGGCCTGGAAAGGGCTCTGCCCCTTTCACGGAGAAAAGACCCCGTCGTTCCAGGTCAACGGCGACAAGGGCGTGTTCCACTGTTTCGGCTGCGGCGTTGGCGGGGACGTCATCAAGTTCATCGAGCTCTACGACAAGGTGACATTCCCCGAAGCCGTCCGGCAGCTCGCCGGGCGTGTCGGAATGACGGTTCCGGAGCCGGAAGACTCGAAGGAGGACGGCGACACCCAGCGTGACCGGGAAGCCATCCTCAAAGCTCACGAGGTGGCGGCGGCCTGGTTTCGCGAGCAGCTCGCGACCCCGGCCGGACACGCGGCGCGACGCGAGCTCGAGAGTCGCGGGTTGACGAAAGCGACTGTCGAATTGATTGGGGCCGGGTACGCGCCGGCGACCCGCGAAGGCCTCAAGGGGCGTCTGAC
Organism: Acidobacteriota bacterium; assembly: GCA_039648985.1. Classification (GTDB taxonomy): domain Bacteria; phylum Acidobacteriota; class Vicinamibacteria; order Vicinamibacterales; family 2-12-FULL-66-21; genus JALZOC01. The sequence continues at coordinate 32,108 of JBBWZJ010000104.1, forward strand.
GAGGGAGGGCTTCTCGCTCCCGTTGCTGGTCCGCAGCGGTCTGTTGGTCCAGCGAGACGACCAGACGATCCTGGACCGGTTCCGCAACCGGCTGATGATCCCGATCCATCGCGACAACGGCGCGATCGTGGCATTTGGCGGCCGGGCAATGGAGAACGGGCAGCAACCGAAGTACCTCAATTCACCCGAGACCCCGATTTATGTCAAGGGCCGGACGCTCTACGGGCTGCATTTGAGCAAGTCGAGCATCACCCGCGCCAAGCACGCGGTGATGGTGGAGGGGTATTTCGACGTCGCGCAGGCCTACCAGGCCGGGATCACGAATGTGGTCGCCTCCTCAGGCACGGCGCTGACGACGGCCCAGGCGAAATTGCTGAAACGTTTTGCGTCGAAAGTCGTCCTGAGTTTCGATCCGGACGCGGCAGGGCAGGGTGCGGCGGCACGGTCGTCCGAGCTGCTGGTCGCCGAAGGGTTCCAGGTGAATGTCGCCGTGCTGCCCCCGGGCGACGACCCCGACAACTTCATCCGGAAGGCGGGGGGCGCGGCTTACCAGGAACAGTTGCGGAATTCCCAGCCCTACCTGGAGTACCTGCTCGAACGGGCCTCTGCGGGGCACGATTTTGCGAAAGACGACAGCCGGCGGGCGTTTCTGACCGCGATGCTCACCGTGGCGGCCAGGATTCCCGATGCCGCGGCCCGTGACCAATTTGCGGACAGATTGGCCCACAAAGCGCGGATTACGGAAGAGGTTGTGCGGGCGGAGATCAGGAAGGCTGCGGTTCTCAAGCAGACCGTGGTGGAAGAGCGGACGATATCCACCCTCGGCCAGGTGAAACAGGCCGAACGGGGCCTGATTTGGGCGCTGATGCGCGATACGGCAGCCGGCATGGCGGCGCTCGCCCACCTCGAAGACGCGGACCTGGAGGGGCTCGCGACCCGCGGCATCCTCCAGCAGGCAAGATCCCTGCAGGGATGGGCGGAAACCGCCTTACCGCCGACCCTCGTGGAGCGTCTAAGTACAGGAGAAGCCGGGCTGGTTCAGGACATCTGCCGGCAGTCGAGCGCACCCGCCGGGGCGGCGGACTGCATCCGGGTGCTCCAGCAGCTCCGGCTCGACCGCGAGCGTGCCGCGGTCAAGCGGGAAATCGACCGGCTGCAGGAGCTGGGGCCATCAGCCGACGAACAGAGTATGAACGCCCTGCTCGTCAAGAGCCGGGAGCTCAAACAACGCATCGAATCGCTGATGGAAGCGGAGAGTCGATCGTGATCGGAGCGTAAGTGTCGGGACAGGTGAACGTTCGGAGGTCAGGAGACATCATGGCGTTGTCGATCGAAGAAAAATACGACGAGGTGAGGCAGCTCATCTCCATCGGCAAGGAAAAAGGCTATCTGCTGTACGACGAGGTGAACGAGCTCCTCCCGGCCGACATCACGTCGTCCGACGAGCTCGATGACCTGTTCAGTACATTCGGCAGCGCGGGGATCGAGGTTGTCGACTCGGAACAGAAGTACCGGGAAGACAAGCTGCTCGACCGGACCGGCGAAGGGTCGGAGGAGCTGGAGCTCGATCTCACCCCCGGCGCCCTGGACAAGACGAACGATCCCGTCCGGATGTACTTGCGCGAGATGGGCACCGTGCCGCTCCTCACCCGCGAAGGGGAGGTGGAGATTGCCAAGCGCATCGAGCGCGGCAAGCTGGCCGTCATCAAGTCCATTTCGCGGACGCCAACCATCGCGCGGCTGATCATTCAGATGGGTGACTCGCTCAAGGCCGAGGAGCGCAGCATCCGTGAGCTCGTGACGTTCGTGGACGAGGAGCTCACCGACGAGAAGATCGACGACCGCAAGCGGCAGGTGATGCGCCAGATCGAAGCCGTGCGCAAAGCGTGGCAGACGGTCGAGAAGTGCAAGGAGAAGCTCGAGAACACCGGCAAGGGCACGACCACGAAGGACAAGAAGAAGTACCGCAAGGCCCGGTGGGAAGCGCTCCGTGCGCGCGTCGAGGAATCGAAGCTCATTCGGAAGATCGAGTTCACCGAGAACATCAAGCGTCGCATGATCGACCAGATCAAGGAAGCGGTCGAAGCGGTGATGCGCGTCAAGCGCGAGATCGACCACATCGAGCGGCAGGTCAACCCGAAGAACAAGAAGAGCCGCCTCAAGGAAGACGACAAGAAGAATCTGCTCCGCCGGCAGAAGGAGCTCAAGGTCCAGGTCAAGGCCATGGCCGACGAGCTCGAGGAGACGCCCGAGCAGCTGATGCGGACGCTCGAGACCATCGCGCGCGGCGAGATCCAGGCGGAACAGGCGAAGAAGGAGCTCGTTGAAGCGAACCTCCGCCTCGTCGTGTCGATTGCGAAGAAGTACACGAACCGCGGGCTGCAGTTCCTCGACCTGATTCAGGAAGGCAACATCGGCCTGATGAAGGCGGTCGACAAGTTCGAGTACCGCCGCGGCTACAAGTTCTCGACGTACGCCACGTGGTGGATCCGGCAGGCGATCACGCGGGCGATTGCCGACCAGGCGCGAACGATTCGCATCCCGGTCCACATGATCGAGACGATCAACAAGCTGATTCGCACATCGCGAGCGCTCGTGCAGGAGCTCGGACGCGAACCGACCTCCGAGGAGATCGCGAAGCGGATGGACATCCCGGTGTCGAAGGTCCGGAAGGTGCTGAAGATCGCACAGGAACCGATCTCGCTCGAGACTCCCATCGGCGAGGAGGAGGATTCGCATCTTGGCGACTTCATCGAGGACCGGCAGGTCGTCTCGCCGTCCGATGCGGTCATCAACCTCAATCTCAAGGAGCAGACCGACTCGGTCCTCAAGACGCTGACGCCGCGCGAGGAGAAAGTCATCAAGATGCGGTTCGGCGTTGGCGACGGCAGCGAGCACACGCTCGAAGAGGTCGGCCAGAGCTTTGCCGTCACGCGCGAGCGGATCCGGCAAATCGAGGCCAAGGCGCTGCGGAAGCTGCGGCATCCGTCGCGCAGTCGAAAGCTCCGCGCCTTCCTCGAAGGGCGCACATAATCGTCCCAACAAAAGGGAAAAGACGCCGTGTCTTTTCCCTTTTTTCTTTTGGGTTTGCTTGAGAGTCGGTAGACTCCGGTAGGGGCCCATAGCTCAACGGTTAGAGCCGCCGGCTCATAACCGGCTTGTTCCAGGTTCGAATCCTGGTGGGCCCACCAACCTTCGCTCGATGTCAGGCGAAGGTTGCCCGCCGTAGCGCGGAGCGCGAAGGCGGGCCCCTCGCGTGGCGGGCGAGTTAGGCGATTGTCAGTACGAATCTTCACGATGCATCCTGAGCTCCAGAATCTCATCCAACTGCAGGATCTCGACCTGGCGGCGGACCGCGCCCGCCGGCGGATTGCGGAAATGCCGGCCGCCCAGCAGGCTCTCGAGTCGCGGATCGCCGAACGCACTGCGGCCCTGAACGGGGTCAAGGAGCGCATCGCCGCCGCGCAGGCCGCGCGGCGCGAAATCGAGAAAGAGCTCGCCGCCATCCAGGGCCGGCTGTCCAAGTACAAGGGGCAGCTGATGGAGGTGAAGACGAACAAGGAATATCAGGCCATGCAGAAGGAGCTGGCGGCCGCCGAACACGAGGTGCGCGCCCACGAAGACAAGCTCCTCGAGCACATGGAATTCGCCGAGGCCTTCGCGACCGAGCTGAAACAGGCCGACGCGGCGCTGAAAGCAGAACAGGCCGACGTCGCCCGCGAGCAGAAGGCACTGGACGCCGAGCGCAACGACCTGCAAGCGGAGCTCGGGCGGCTCACGACGGCGCGCGCCGAAGTCGTCGCCAGACTCTCGCGCGAGACCCTGATGTTGTTCGAGCGCGTCGCGCATGGACGACGGGGGATCGCGCTGGCGGAGGCGCGGGATGGCCTCTGCACCGTCTGCCATGTCCGCCTGCGGCCGCAGATGTTCAACGAGGTGCGACGCAACGACGGGCTGCACCAGTGCGACAGCTGCACGCGCATTCTCTACTACGTGGCCCCCGCCGCCCCGGGCGGAGCCGCCCAGCCTTCCTGATCTCTCCAATGGTTGTCGCGTATATCGACGGCGGGGCCCGCGGAAACCCCGGGCCCGCGGGGTACGGGGTGCGGATCGAGAGTCCCGACGGTGCAGTGATCGACGAGCTGCACGGCGGACTGGGCGTCGCGACGAACAATGTCGCCGAGTACAACGGGCTGCTCGCGGCGCTGCAATGGGCGCTCGACCACGGTGAAAGGCGCGTCCAGATCCGGGCCGACTCGGAGCTGCTCGTCAAGCAGATGCGCGGCGAGTACCGGGTCAAGAATCCGGGCCTGCAGCCGCTGCACGCGCGCGCGCGCCTGCTGGTGCACCAGCTCGATCAGGTGAAGTTCGAGCACGTCCGCCGCGAGTTCAACAAGGAAGCCGATCGGCTCTCCAACCTGGGCA
>JBBWZJ010000116.1:0-10252 GCA_039648985.1 Acidobacteriota bacterium
TGATCATCATGTCCTCTCGAGGATTGTCGTCGCCGAGCGCCCTCGCGGCGCGCGCCTCTTCAGTTCTCAGGACGGGAAGCGTAGTCGATCAACGACCCGTTTGGCGACCCTGTTTCGACTGAAGGGCGGCGCGTCTGCTAATATGACCTTTTGCCGAGCGGGCACGCGGCGGTGCCATGCGAGGCCGCTCTCTGGAGAACGCCAGCATGAATTACTCGCCGTTCAAAGAGGCGCTGCTGCGCAAGCGCGGAGAGATCCTGTCGATGGGCGGGGGCGTCAAGCCGCTGCCCGCGACGATCGAGGTCAATTCGCGGCAGGGCGACCTGGCCGACCAGGCCAGCGGGAACAACGAAGTCCATATACAGCTCAAGCTCAAGCAGACCGACGCCAAGATCCTGCAGGCCATCGAGGAGGCGCTTTACCGCATGGAAAAGGGCACGTACGGGGTGTGCCGCGACTGCGGCGAAGAAATTGCGGAACCCCGCCTGAATGCCATTCCGTGGACGCGCGTCTGCATCAAGTGCAAGGAAAAGCAAAGCTCGTGAAAGCCACCGAACTGCTCGCGCTGCTTCGTGAGTTCCATCACGACAAGCTGACCATGCGGCAGCGGCACGTCGCGGCCGCGCGTCACGTCCCGAATTACGACTTCAACAACACCTACCAGTACGTCATCTGCCGGGAGGACGTTCAGCTCAACTGGCTGCGGGATGCCCTCACCGACCTGGGCGACGAGATCGAGCAGCTGCCCGAGCCGGACATGCCCACCTCGAAGGGGGAGTCGGCGCAGACGACCCTCCTGACCCAGGACCGCGACGCCGCCCAGGCCTTCGTCGACAAATGGCGTCCGCGCCTCGAAGCCATGCCGAACGCGCGGCATCGAAGCCTCCTGCGCGTCATCATCGGCGAAACGCTCGAGCACAAGCGGTTCTTCGAGCAGGCGCTCGCCGGCCGCACGGATCTGCTCGGGCGTCGCGCCGATGGCGCGGGCACTGGCGGCGGCGTGCTCGGCACCCGGTGGATCGAGCAGTAGCGCTCCAGGCCGCCATCGCCATCGGAAGCAACCTGGGCGATCGCCACCACGCGATCGGCTTTGCCGTGGAGCGACTTGGCAGCATCCTCACAGGCCTGAAGGTCTCCTCCCTCATCGAAACAGAGCCCGAAGGCGAGGGGCTCGCCGATCAGCCGCTCTATTTGAACGGCGTCGCCGTCGGCGAGACGGACCTCGGCCCGCGCGAGCTCCTCGACGCCCTCCTCGCCATCGAAGCCGCCTGCGGACGCGAACGCCCGTTTCCCAACGCCCCTCGGACGCTCGATCTCGATTTGATTCTGCTCGGGAGCCGTCTGATGGACGCCCCGGGTCTGCACGTGCCGCATCCGCGGTTCCGGGAGCGGTTCTTCGTGCTCGGGCCGCTGGCCGAAGTGGCCCCGGACATGGTAGATCCGCTGACGGGACTCCGGGTCTGGGAGCTCCTGCGGAATCTGCTGGCGGACGACGCGCGGTAGGGAAAAAAAGGCCGGCGCGCACGCGCCGGCCCGTTCTCGGCTGCCAGGGACTCTGACAGCAATCGTCCGTCCGATCGATCTACTTCTTGTAGACGCGCTTCTGCGTGCCGCGCGCGTTCGTCGTCTCGATGGTGAGCGTGCTGCCGGAAACCGTCCACACGGAGGTGGACTCCACCATCTGTCCGCCCATGTCCTGCTTGCTCACGATGGTGAGCTTCGGGCCGTCGAACTTCGCCGTGGACACGGATTCCACCGGCGTGCCGCCGCGACCCATCATCGTGTTCTTGCTCTCGCTGCCATCGAGCTTGTAGGTCGTGACGACCTTGTTCTCGCCCATGGTGCGCTCGATCGTGAGCGTGTCGGCGGTCTGCTTGATCGTGGCGCCGTTCCCGAGGGCCCCGCCGCCGCCCCGTCCGCCGCCCCCGCCGCCGGGCGCTCCACCGCCCGCCGGCGCTGCCATTCCGCTGGCTTCCGGATCGAGTGTCCAGGTGCCCGAGAAATCCGGCTTGCCCTGCGCGAAGGCCACCGACGCCACCGCGAAGATCGTGGCGGCAAGGATTCCGATTCGTGCCCGCTTCATGCGTTGCTCCTTTGAATGATGAACGACAAACAACTTCCCCGACCGGACGATTGCGGGCCGCCGAACGGCAACCCCCGATGCGAGCGACACGGCAGCGATGGGAGCGCCGGACTCATTCGAAGCGCAGTGCTTCGATCGGATCCAGGCCGGCTGCCTTCTTTGCCGGGTAGAAGCCGAAGAACACGCCGGTGCCGGCCGCGAACCCGAACGCCATACCAATTGCGTTGGCCGGAATGGAGGTCGGCCACTCCAGGAACTTTTCGGCCGCCGCCGAAAGGCCGTACCCCATGCCGATTCCGAGCAGCCCTCCGAACAGGCTGAGGACGACGGCTTCGACGAGGAACTGGAGCAGCACGTCCTTGCCCCGCGCCCCGATCGCCATGCGCAGGCCAATCTCCCGGGTGCGCTCGGTGACGGAGACGAGCATGATGTTCATGATGCCGATGCCGCCGACGAGCAGCGACACGCCCGCGATTGCCGCGAGCAGTGTCGTCATGGTCTTGGTCGTCTCGGTCCGGACGCTCGCCATCTCTTCCTGCGTGCGCACCATGAAGTCGTCCGGGTCGTTCCCGAGCAGCTTGTGGCGCTGACGCAGCGTGTCGGTGATGAGGGCGGAAACGCCTGCCGTCTCGGGGCTCTCGGCCGAGACGGTGATGTTCTGGATGTGCTGAATGCCCTGCAGCTTCTTCTGGACGGTCGTGTACGGCGCATACACCACGTCGTCCTGATCCTGTCCGAAGCCGCTGGTCCCTTTTGGACTCATGACGCCGAGAACCTTGAAGGGCTGGTTCTTGATGCGGATGATCTGACCCGTCGGATCGGTGTCGGGCCCGTACAGATTGTCGGCGACCGTCTGTCCGAGCACCGCGACTTTCTGCGCGCCGGTGACGTCGAGCGGGGTGAAGAAGCTGCCGTATTTGAGCGGCCAGTTGCGAATGAGCGGGAGGTCCACGTCGGTGCCCTGAATCTGGCTGGACCAGTTCTGGTTGCCGGCAATGAGCTGGGCGCGGGAGCTGACGCCGGCCGCGACGTACTGGACGCCCGGGAGCTTGCGAATCGCTTCGGCATCCTCGACGCGCAGCGTGGTTGCGTTTCCACCGCCCTGGCGGACGCCTCCCTGTGTGAAGTTGCCGGCCATGACCATGACGAGATTGGTTCCGGCGGCTTTCACCTGCGCTTCGATCGTGCTCTGCGCGCCCTTGCCGAGCGCCACCATGGTGATCACCGCGCCGACGCCGATGATCATGCCGAGCATCGTCAGCATCGTACGCATTTTGTTGCGACTGAGCGCCTTGAGGGCGATCCGCAGCGTCATGAAGATCGACATCTGGTTCTCTCCTAGACCACGCCGCCGTGATGTTCCGCCGCCACTGTGTCGGCCGGCAGGCCAGCCGGTTCCTCCTCGGGCGGCGGCAGCGCCGCCAGCTCTTTTGCGGCGTCGCGGCGGTTCGCGATCTTCTGATCGATCTGGATCCGGCCGTCCCGGAAGCGCACGAGGCGTGTCCCGTATTCCGCGATGTCCATTTCGTGCGTGATGAGCAGCACGGTGATCCCGCGCTCGACGTTGAGGCGCTGGAAGATGTCCATGACTTCGATGGAGGTGCGCGTGTCGAGGTTGCCCGTCGGCTCGTCGGCGAGCAGGATCGTCGGCTGGGTGACGAGCGCGCGCGCGATGGCGACGCGCTGCTGCTGCCCGCCCGAGAGCTGGTTGGGGAAGTGATGGAAGCGCTCGCCCAGTCCGACCGCGGTCAGCGCGTCCATCGAGCGCTTGTGCCGTTCGGAGGTCTTCATCTTGTTGGCGCCGTTGTAGAGCAGCGGCAACTCGACGTTGTCGAGGGCGGTCGTCCGCGACAGCAGGTTGAACCCCTGGAAGACGAACCCGATCTTGCGATTGCGGATGATGGCTAGTTCGTCCTTCGACATCCGCGACACGTCCTTGCCGTCGAGGATGTACGTGCCGCTCGTGGGCCGATCGAGGCAGCCGAGGATGTGCATCAGGGTGGACTTGCCGGACCCCGAGGGTCCCGTCACCGCGACGAACTCGCCTGGCTCCACGTCGATGCTGGCGCCCCGGAGCGCGCGGACGGTAACCTCGCCCACGTGGTAGGTCTTGACGAGGTCACGAATGGATATCACAGGCATTTGAAATTACTCTGATCGTACGGGCCCGCGGAGCTGAAGCTCCGCGCTACGTACACACGCCGCGGAGCTGAAGCCCCGCGCTACGTACACGAAGCTCCGCGTACTAGAACCCGCGTCCGCCGCCGCCCCTGTTGCCGCCCGGCCCGCCGCGCTGCGGCCCGAGGAGCGGGTTCTGCCCGGCACCGCCCGTCGCGCCGGCGGGCGCCCCCGCTGACGTGGGCAATATGACGTTTGTCACGACTTCCTGACCCACCTGCAGCTCGCCGTCGAGCACCTCGGTGTTCGTGCCATCGGAAATGCCGAGGCGGAGCGAAATCGGCTTGAGCTGCTTGTTGATGTAGAGCCACGCGCGCCCGCGCGTCTCGATGGTCGGCAGCGGTCCGAACAGCGAGTCGATTGTCGTGGCGCCGGATGTCATCGAGGGGACGCTTGCGACGCGGCCCTGCGGCGATCCCACCCGCATCGGCGTGATCTGCCGTGTTGGCGAGGCACCTGCGGAGGCCTGCCGGCCAGGTGCGGCCGGATTCGCCGCGGGCGCGCCATCAGGCTGTCCGGGGCCGAACCCGCCACCGAATCCGCCGCGTCCACCGCCGCCTCCGTTCTGCCGCGCCGCCATCCGCTCCTGGAATGCGGCCCGCTCTTCCGGTGTCAGGGCGGCCATGCGCTCTTCCATGCGTTTCCGGCGCTCTTCCGGCGTCATGTTCGGATCGAACCCTCGTCCGCCACCGCCGCCAAAGCCTCCGGGCCCGCCCGGTCCGCCGGCGCCGGGTCCGCCGCCACCAGGTCCGCCTGCGCCGGGTCCGCCGGCGCCAGATCCTGGGGTAGTGGCGCCTGGACCTGCGGCGGTCTGCCGGCCTGCGTTCGGGCTGGCACCGGCCGACTGCGCCACGCGATCGCCGCCGCCCCTCGTTTCCGGAGAACCGGCGCGTGGGGCGCGGGTCGCCGCCGCGCCTGCCGCGAGCGAGGGCGCGGCCGCGGCATTCGCCGCCGGCGCCCCGGCCGCTTCGGCGCCCGGCTGACCGGGTCCGTTGCCGCCGCGCCCGCCGCCGCCGCGGCCACCTGCGTTGCGGCCGCCAAACCCGCCGCGCGCCTCGGGCGGCATCTCCTGATTGAGGGCGGCAAAGACCTCGGCGGTCGGGCGGAACCGCGTCGCCGCGGACGGAATCCGAAGCACGTTGCTCTTGCGGCTGACCTCAATCGTCACGTTCGCGGTCATGCCGGGCTTCAGCTTCAACTGCTGATTGGGGACGGCGATCACGGTCTGATAGGTCACGACGTTCTGCACGGTGGTCGGCTGCAGGCGGACCTGTTCGACCGACCCGGTGAACGTGTCGTTCGGGAAAGCATCGACGCGAAACGTCACGACCTGTCCCGGCCGCATCCTGCCCACATCGGCTTCGTCGATGTTCGCGTTGACCTGCATCTTCGTAAGGTCCGCCGCGAGGACGTAGAGCGTCGGCGCCGACATGCCGGCGTTGACGGTCTGCCCCGGCTCGACGGCGCGCGAAATCACGATGCCGTCGATCGGCGCGGTGATGACGGTGTGTGCGAGGTTCACCTCCGCGGTGTTCAGCTGCGATTTCGCCTGCACGAGGGCCGCTTCGGCGGACTTGATCTGTGCCTGGGCCGACTGGACGTTCACCTGCGCGGTATCGAGGTCCGTCCTCGGCAGGAGGTTCTTCTCGAAGAGCGCCTTCGAGCGATCCAGCTTCTGCTGCGCATCGGCCAGCCCCACCTTCAATCGATCCAGGTCCGCTTCGGACCGCGTCACGTTCGCGCGCTGCTGCTCGATGTTCGTCTGGAGGAGCGTCGGATCGAGCCGCGCGATCACCTGCCCCTTCTTCACGATCGAGTTGAAGTCGGCGTACAGCTCCTGGATGATGCCGCCGACCTGCGTCCCGACCTGGACCGTCGTCACCGCCTCGAGGGTGCCCGTCGCCGCCACCGCATCGACGATGTCGCCGCGCGAGACCGGCGCGGTGCGCACGTCGGGCTCCTTGACCGGGCGGTTCATGTAATAGGCGCCCGCGCCAACCCCGACGAGTGCGAGCACGATGACGACGAGAATGAGTTTTTTCATGATGTCCGTCTTGCCGCCGCGGCTGCGTCCGCAGTTCCGGGCGCAGTCCTTTCGAAAGCCGTCGAACGCGTAAGTGCCCGCGAGCGTCGCGCGGGCGCCGCGTGAACCGTCCGGCCTACTGGCCGAAGCCCGTGATGCTGCCCGTCCCGGTTGTCCCGCCGGTGGTCGTCCCCCCGGTGGTGGTCCCGCCGGTGGTCGTGCCGCCACCGGTCACCGAGGCGCCGACGCCGCGCGTGCCGACCGCCTGCACGGTCTCGAAGTTCACGAGCGCCTTGCGGTAATTCAGGATCGCGCGGAGCTCGTTGTTGCGGGCGTCGGCGAAATCGCGCTGCGCCTGGACGACTTCGTAGTTGGTGGCCATCCCCACGTCCATCTTGCTCTGCGCGGCCTCGAGCCGCTTCTGCGAGAGCTCGCTGGCGACCGCGCTCGCCTGCACGCTCTCGAGCGAGCTCTGCACCGTCAACGCGGCGTTCGTGACGTCGGTCGCAATCTGGAGCTCCAGCGCCTTGAGATTGGCTTCGGTCTGGCGCAGCGAGAGCCGCGAGCGGCCCACTGTCGCTTCCTGCGCGCTCTTGCCGAGCGGATACGCGAAGGTGAACCCGACCGTCCATGTCGGCGCGTCGAATCCGCCGATGTTGCGGAGGGCATCGAAATACCCGGACGGGATGGTCGTGCTCGGACGCGCGCCGGTCAGTGGATCGACCGGGCCCGTGAAGATGAACTGTGGTCCGCCCAGCCCATTCAGCCCGTAGTTCGCCGTCAGGTTCAACTGCGGCTTCGTCGCATCGACCTGGTTCTGCAGGTTGATGTCGCTGATCTTCAGGTTGTTCTTCGACTGCAGGAGGTCCGTTCGGCTCGCGAGCGCGCGCGTCACCGCGGCCTCGAGGTTGATCGGCTCCGGCGTCGTGGGCGGCCGATCGACAGGGTTGAGCGACGAAGCCCAGAGCGGATCGTCCGTGCCGCTGACGATGAGGCGCTTCAGCGCGAGCTCGTTCGTGCGCACGGTCGCCTGCGCCTGCACCAGCGTCTGGCGCCGCGTCGCCTGTTCGGCCTGCGCCGTCACGACGTCGATTGGCGCGAGCGTCCCGATCTCGACGCGCGACTGGTTGTCCTGGACGAGCCGGGCCGCGAGGTCGAACGAGTTCTGCGCGGCTTCGACCGCCTGGATCGCGAACACGAGGTCCCAGTACGCGTTGCGCACGCTCGCCTGCGTGCTCGACATGGTCGCATTGAGCGTGATCTCGTCGTTCTGCTGCGAGATGCGGTTGGTGATGAGCGCCGCCCGGGTCGCATCGATCTTGAACCCGCGCCACAGGGGCTGGACCAGCGCCGCGGTGATGCCGGAGGTGAATTGCGGGTTCCGCAGGTTGACGGTGCTCTGATTGGCCAGCCGGCCGTTCGTCCAGTTGACGTTGTAGTTGCCGCCGCCGCGCCAGAGATTCTTCGCGATCCCCGCGCTCCAGTTTTCGCGCACGCTCGTCGTCGGCTTATTGATCCCCTGCGTCGTCTGCTGCGGCAGCGTTGTCTGCTTGGTGTTGTTCGCCGAGGAGGTCAGATTCAGCCTGTAGCTTGCTTCGAGGCCGGCCAGGGTGAAATCGGTCAGCTGCGGCGTGATGCGGGCCACCGCGATGTCGATGTTCTTCTCTGCGGCACGCTGGACCGCTTCCTCGATCGTGAGGTTCACGCGCGGGCCTGCCGTCATGAAAATCTGCGTCGGCGCGCCGGCGCGGCTCTGCCCCTGCGGCTGCGCCTGCTGCATGGCCTGCTGGATCAACTCCCGCACGTGCGCGGGATCCGGCGAACCCGTCGGCGCCTGCTGCGCGGCGGCGGGAGCGGTAATGGTCAACGCCAGACCCAACCCCGTCCAGAACGATGCGGTCTTACTCACGAAAGCCTCCAGAGATGCGAAATACACAAGTGAACGTCAGCGGCGGCCTGCCGGGTCGTTGCCCTTGGGACGCCCGGCTTCCCATGCCGCCTGCAGTTTGGCACGCTGGTCGGCCGACAGCACGCCGCGCATACGATAGAGCATCAGCGTGCGGGTCTTGTAAAGATCGGCACGGGCCGCCTCCAGCCGGTCCACCTGCTGGGCTACCGTGGCCAGGTCCGCGGTGTTGTCCTTGATCGTCTGGGACAGCGTCGCCTCGAGCTTGTCGATTTTGTCCTTCGCGGCTTCGAGCTTCGGCAGCGTGGACTGGAAAATCTGCTCGATCTCCGCCGACTGCTGGTTCGTGATTCCGAGCTGCGCCTGGCTGTCGCCCTGCCAGAACTTCCACGGCCGGTGCTCCTCCCGGCCCGGGGGGCCATGGTCGGCGCCACGGTCGTGCGGGGGCTGTCCTCCCCGCTGCGAGTCGGCCTGTTCGAGGTCGCCATCGTGCCCGCAGAGCGCCGACGCCGACGCCGGCGCGGCGGACGCGAGCGCGGCCGAGAGAACCCAAGCCAGGTGCCTTGCCATAAATACGTGCCTTCTCCGGAAGTGATGACAGTCCGTATTACGACCTTTCGAGGACCCTCGTTTACCGCCGGGTGTGAAAGCCATACGCCGCCCTCTGAAGGTCTTGCCCCGTAACCTGTTGCGCTTTGGCGTGTTCTGCCGTGGCAACGCCATTGCACTCGCGCGAGGCATGACGCCGGACGGCCCGCTCCGCCCCGCTTCGCCCATGACCCGCATCGGGTTCGGGGCCATGGTCTCGATCGTCGCGGCGCTCCTGGCCGCGGGCTACATGGTGGGGAAGGCGTCCGGACCGGACGAAGCAACCCTTACGGTCCAGGTCTCGTCAGCCGACCACGAGATGGAGGAAGGCTATTTCTCCCTGGGCGACAGCGCGACCGTCATGGCGAAGCCCGGAACCGATCTCTACCGGTTCCTTGCCCGCAAACGGGGGCACGCCGTGCGGATCACCCTGTCCGACGCCGCGCGTCCGGCGCCGTCCCCGCTGGAACGGTAGGACGCCGCTCGGCGGGGCGGTTGACCGGGCTAAAGCTCCGCCCTACGTACCTACGAATCTTTGCAGCCGCTGGATCACTTCTCCGACGATGTTGTTCGGCGTGGACGCGCCGGCGGTCAGGCCCACGACGATCGGTCCTGACGCCGGCAGCCAGTCGCGGGTCGTCTTTTCGATGCCGACGGTGGTTGATGGGGCGCCTACAGGCCGGTGCCGGAGCTCCGCGGCCGATACCATGCAGTCGGGGTCCGCGATGTGAAAGGTCGGCACCTTTTCCGCGCAGATGCGCGCGAGATTGCACGTGTTGCTGCTGTTATAGCCGCCGACAACCAGCATCAGGTCCAGCCGTTCCTCGTTCAACAGGGCGACCACCGCATCCTGCCGCTCCTGCGTGGCGCTGCAGATCGTGTCGAACGATCGGAACTGGGAGGCGAGCGCCGCCTCGCCGTAGCGCTCCCGGATGGCGTCGCGGAACATCTCGCCGATCTCGAGCGACTCGGTCATCAGCATCGTCGTCTGATTCGCGCAGCCGACCCGCGAGAGATCGCGATTCGGGTCGAAGCCTGGAGAGACGGCGCCGGCGAAGCGCTCGAGAAACGCCGCCCGATCGCCGCCGTGGCGGATGTAGGCGCACACGATCTCGGCCTCGGCGCGATCGAGCACGACCAGGTAGCGACCCTGTGGGTACTTCAGCGCCTGCGAGGCCGTCGCCCGCGTTTCCTCGTGCTTCACCTTCCCGTGGATGATTGCGGTGAAGCCTTCCTGCGCGTACCGTACGACATTCTTCCAGACGTTCAGCACCGAGCCGCACGTCGTGTCCACGAGCGTACAGCCCTGACTCGAGAGCTGGGCCATGTCCGTGACGGTCACGCCGAAGGCAGGAAGGATGACGACATCGTCGGGGCCGAGCGCGTCGCGGCTTTCGAACGGATCGGAGAGGAACCGGATGCCCGCCTCGCGGAGCCGGTCGTTGACGTGCGGGTTGTGAATGATTTCCCCGGT
>JBBWZJ010000128.1:0-15640 GCA_039648985.1 Acidobacteriota bacterium
CGGTACGCGGACATCCGGGTCCCGGGTTCGCGGGAGGACGCCTCGGGACGGCTCACGGACGGGCTCCGTCGGGGTCCCAGCGCCACGCACCGAACCGCACGGAGAGCGGTCGCGGATCGCCGTTGCCGAGGAGATCGCGTGCGACGGCCGGCGCGTCCAGCGCGTGGAAGGCGACCTCGTGCGCGCCGGGTAGCAGCACCAGGGGCCCAATGCGTGTCATCCGTCTCTCTTCATCGACGGCGAGCGTCTGAACTGTTTGCCCGTCGAGCACGAGCACCACGCGCCGAGTACCCTGGACCGTTCCCAACTCGACAGCCGCCGAGGCGCGAACAGGTGCGCCGCTGCTGTTCACCACGTTCCACGATGCCGCGACACCCATCCAGCGCCAGGTCGAAGTCGCATCGTATTCGCGCGGATAAAACCCCGACATCTGCGACGTGTAGACGACTGGCGGCGCGACCGTCACGGAGAACACATCCGCATCGCTGAACCGGCCCGCGAGTCGCAGGCCTTCCGGCGCCCCCTGGCTGGCCAGCCATTCTCCTTCCTGAGTCCCGCGCCGCAGAATGACATGCGTGTAGCCCCCGGCCGACAGCTTCTGTGCGAGGTTGGGCTCGGTGCAGTCGTCGAACCCGGCGGGCCGCAGCGCAATGCGGCCGCCGCTCAACCACTCGATCGACGCGGACTCCGTCGTCAAGGCGGCGCAGTCCACCGCGCGGCCCGGAGCCGGCTGCCGGGTCACCCAGCGGTGCGCGGGTGTCGGCAGGACGTCACGCGACAACGCAGGCGGCCAGACGCCGTACTCGCCGACCGCGAGCACGACGAGCGCGATGCACGCGATCCGGGCCCGCGCACGCCGGCCGTACCAGAGCACCTGTGCGCCCAGACCCGCCAGCAGCACCGCCATCAGCTGGACGACCACTCCGAAGCGCGCATAGGAACGGAACATCGGCACGACGCGGTAGAGGAACCCCGACGGTCGCGAGACGCTGAACGCCCCGATCGTGCGCTCCGGCGACAGTGAGCACAGAAGCGCCGCGATAGCCATGACCGTCACCATCGGCACGGCCCACAGCGCGGCGCGCCGGTCACGCGCGGTCCACGCCACGACCGCGATGAGCGCAAGCGCCGCCACCCCCGAGCCGACGCTGACCTGCTGCTCGAGTACGCCCTCGTGCACGCCCGCCTTAGCCCAGACGCTCGCGGCGATTCCGCCGAGTACGGGACTGGCCGCAGGCGGGACGAGATAACTCCACCATTTCGCGCTGTATCGAAACAGGTCCTCCCGCGGGAACGCGATCGACGTCGCACCACCCGCCGCGTGACGAACCGCGTACCACGCCCAGACGACCCCGATCCCGCCCATCACGAGGAGCACGGCAATCGTCGCGCCGAGCGCCGCGCGGGCGTGCGGCAACCTGCGGGTCCGGAACATCCACACGGCGCCGATCGCGATCGGGGTCAGAGTTGCGACCACCAGGCCGCCGTAGAAGTTCGACAGGACGACACCGGCCGTCGCCGCCGCGAGAAGGGCGAGCGATGCCGGGCGAGCGGCGTCGAGACAGCGCCAAAGCGCGAAAAAATACAGTGGGATCCACTGGGTCTGAGCGATGTGCGGATGATAGGCCGCGTGCGCGAGATGGAATGGCGAAAACGCGAACGCGAGCGCCGCGAACATCGCGGCGCCCCGGGCGAGGGCGAGATCTCGCGCGAGAGCGTATGCGGTCACCGCGCTCAACGGGAAGGTGAGGAGCACCAGCCAGTTGTACGCGGGAACCGGACCGATCGCGCGTGCCAGCAGACGCCCGGGCACATCGGTCGCCGGCTGAAAATGAATCCCGGCCGCGGCCGGTCGGCCGAATTCCTCCATGACGATGAATGGATCGGCGTGGCGGCCGACGAGCTCGTGGCCGAATATCCGTTCCGTCGGCGCGCGCAGCGCCGGCAGCGCCAGACCGAGCGTGAGCACGACCGACAGTGCCGCGACAGCGGCGATCTCATTGATGCGGGCGGTCATATGCAACCAGGGCCATGACGACAGCGATCGGACCCGCGAGCGCCCACGCCCTGACATCGCGAACGTGAGGCACGAGGAGGGTGTGGCCGACGAGCACATGCAGCAAGCCGAACATCGCAGGCTGTGAAAGGGCGACCAGCGCGAGCCCGCTGATGACGAGCCGCCATCTCGCTGGTTCGAATACTGCGGCGCAAAGTGCGGCGTAGAGGCCAATCTGGAACGCGGGCAGGAATGCGATGGCGCCCTGCGGGTCGGCGATCGCTGAGAACTGCGGGAACGCACTCGCGAAGGCTCGCGTGTACGCCGGCCCGGAGAGCGCCCCGATCGCACACCCGATGAGGACGGCGATCACAGCCCGTCGCTGTGCCGCGCATGTCACTAACTTTGGCCACGGGTCCGCATGGCACTCGACGACGTGCGCCTGCAGGAGCTTGTAGATGGCTTGAATCACGAACATCGGAGAGCCGACGAGCGCCGGCGGCAGGGCGACAACCAGCAGACGGAGGACCCCGAGGGCCACGAAGAGTGGGACGGTGACCGCGAGCCCCAGCGCGCGCCGCGACCACGTTCCGGGATAGGTGAGGGCGCCGGCGACGTACACCGGGATGAGCGGGGTCGAGATGCATTCCTGCGTCACGAGAAACGCGCCTCGCGTCGTCGTGAGCACATTGCCCGCGGCGGTCGAAGCGACGCCGACACCGGTAAGAATCGCTGCCGCCGCACGTGTGATGAAAGCAGCGATCGCGAGGACCACCGCGCTCTCGAGGTAGAGCGAACCCGAGACCGCGAAGAGCACGACAAGGACACCCGTCAGGGCGACGAAGCGACGGGTCCGGCGCGGCAGTGCGCGGTGGACGGGTTCTTCAGGTGCCGACGGATGTGGACGGACTCTCGGCTGATCCGCGTACTGCATCCAGCCGAACACATAACCGGCTACCGCGAGCATCAGCACGCCTGGCCACACGTAGAGATGGAGGGCATCGAACCAGGCCGGTGAAGCCGCCACGCGGCCGAGCGTCCCGATCCGGATCGTATTCAGGGTGAGGATGCCGGTCGTGCCGATGGCAGCGCCGGCGACACGAAGGCGCCACGCCGCGGGGTACGCGAGGATCGCGCCCACGCAGAGCGCGAGCGTGTCCGCGCCGCTGCACGCGAGCGTCACGTTTATCGGAAGGGCGGGGGCGCCGAAGCTGCCCTGCGCAATGCGTGCCTGGAGATGCGTGAGCGGCAGGACCGCGTGGCTTTCAAACCAGCCGAAGCGCAGCAGGCCGAAGAGCGCCAGGCTCCAGGCGACGCCGCGCACGACGAACTCAAGCGCCGGCTTGTGCAGGGACCTGGCTGCGGCCGTCGGCACGGGGTATCTCCTGGACCGAGACCTGGCGCGCGCCCAGCAAACGGCCGAGCTCCTCGATCGCCGCCAGGCTCTTCAGCCGCGTGGAGCAGGAGAAGATGTCGATGTTCACCGTGCCGGTCTCCGGCCACGTATGAAGCACCGCGTGCGACTCGCGGAGCACCAGCACACACGTCAGCCCGTGCTCCGGATACGCGTGGCTCACCTCCTGGACGATCGTCGCGCCCGCCCCGCGCAGCGCCTCTGCGAAGACGGCGGCGATCCCCTCCGCGTCGAACGTGTCGAGCGCGTGGCACCCGCCGAGGTCGGCCGAATAGAGCATGGGTTGTTCGTGGGAGATCACGGCAGTTCGCAATATACCGCCGGCCCTCCGCGCGGCCTGTTCACTTTTGAACAGCGAGTTAGCGCCGCCTCCGCTACAGTCGGACGTGATCGTCAACAGGGGGGAGTCCGAATGAACCGGAGAAGCTTCAGCTTCATCGCAGGCGTGGTGTGCGCGGGCCTTGTGGGCGCACCCTCGTACGTCGCCGCACAGACTGTCGGCACCGCGGCCAGTTTCGGCATCGTGGGCGGCACGGCAGTGACAGCGGCGGCGGGTGCGACCCAGTCCGTCGTCAACGGCGACGTCGGGGTGTCGCCCGGCACCTCGATCACCGGGTTTCCGGCATTCGCGGCGACAACCCCCCCCTTCGCGACGCACAGCAACGACGCCGCGGCGATTTCGGCGCAGGCCGCCACGCTCTCTCTCTACAACACGCTCGTCGCGCTCGGTGCCGGCACACCGCTCGGCGCGGAACTGAGCAACCAGGTGCTCGGACCCGGCACCTACACGATCGGGGCGGCCAACCTGTCGAGTCCGGGCGGACCGCTCTCCGGCACGCTCACCCTGAACGGCGCGGGCCTGTACGTCTTCAAAGTCGGGAGCTCGCTGACAGCCAACGTCAACTCGACGGTCCTGCTGAACGGCGTCGACCCGTGCCAGGTGTTCTGGCAGGTGACGAGCGCCGCCACGCTGAACGGCGTCAATTTTGCCGGCAACGTCGTGGCGCAGGCGGGCGTGACGCTTGGGTCGAATGCCACGCTCGCGGGCCGCGCGCTCACGACCTCGCTCGGCGCGGTGACGCTGGCGGGCAGCAACACCATCAGCGCCTGCAGCAGCAGCTTTGCACCGGCGGCGCCCGGCCCGGTGCCGACGCTCTCACAGTGGGCGATGATGGGGCTGACGGTACTGCTCGCGATGTCGGGCGTCGCGGCACTTCGCGCGCGACGGGTATAATCCGGAGCTGCCGAAGGCGCGGAACGGCGGGGGAGCGCGTCTGACGGACGTCAGTCGTGCACGACGACCGTCAGCAGCGACGGGTTGATCGTGAGCCCCTCGATGTCGTACTCGATGAAGCCGAGCTTCCGGAACTTGTTGAGGAAGAAGTTCACGCGCGACCGGGTCGTCCCGATCATTTCCGCGAGCGTCTCCTGCGACACAGCCGGAAGCACCCGCTGCGGCTTATCCCCTTTGCCGTAGTGCGCCAGCAGCAGCAGCGTACGCGCCAGCCGCTTCTCACTTGAATTGAACAGCTGATCGATCAGGTCCGCCTCGAGGCGTGCATTGCGCAGCAGCATGTACGCGATGAACTTGTCCGAGAACTCGAGATCGGTTCGCAGGAGGCGAATCATGTGACGTTTGGGGACGACCACCACGGTGCTCGTCATCGTCGCGCGCGCGGTCGCGAGCCGCACCGGGTGACCCGCGAGCGCCCCTTCCCCCAGGAAGTCGCAGGGCCCCAGGGTGGCGACGACGGCCTCTTTGCCGGCGTGCGAAATCACGGAGAGCTGGATCCCGCCGGTGCGCACATACATGACGCTGTCGCACGGGTCCCCCTGCGAAAAGACGACGTCCCCCCGCCCGTACGCGAGCCCTCGCTTCGCCAGCCCGGCGGCGTGGAGGAACGCTTCGACGTCGAATGAACGGCTCTTCCGTGCAGGCATCGATATTGGACCCCAAGCCTACTCCAGTCGGGCGCGGCCAACGAACGACTTTATATGACTTTGAGTGACTGTATATTCGAAATGCGAATTATCGCGCTACTTATTGCTCGTTCGTTGACTCCGCAGGGTACGGCGATGCAGCTCACCACCCGGCTCCCCTGCGGAGGACCGTACCCCGAACTGTTACCCATGTCCTGATAACAAGTGTTACCTGTGTCGTGATCACGCAGACTTCAGCTCCGCGATTCCCGTGCCATGGCGCTAAAGCTGCGCGCCTCACGGTACAGTTATCCGTATGAAGTCACGCGCGACCGCCGCCCGGATGGTCCTTGTGTGGACGCTGTGCTGGACCGCACATCCGTTGCTGGCTCAGGGTGCCAATACGGGGCGACCTGCTGCGGCATCAACGGCGACGACCGACCGGCAGCCCGCGGATGGCGCACCTTCGTTCGGCTCGTTGTTCACGGATCTGCCCCACGATTTCCGGCACTTGCCGACGCGCGCAAACGCGATCTGGCTCGGTGGGGGTGGCGCGCTGGCGGTCGCCGTGCATTCGCACGACGCGACGCTGACGCGAAGAGCCGTCGCGTCCGAGCGGCTGGACACGCTGGTCGAAGGCGGATCGTTCGTGGGTGGCGGGATGGTGCAGGCCGGGGCCGCCGTCGGCACGTACGCGATCGGCCGTTTGACGAAGCATCCCCGAGTGGCCATCCTCGGAGCGGATCTGGTCCGCGGCCAGATCATCAACGCCGTCCTGACGCAGGGCGTCAAGCTGGCAGTCGATCGCCCGCGGCCCGACGGCGGCCGTTTCTCGTTTCCGTCCGGCCACAGTTCCGCGACGTTCGCCACGGCGACGGTCCTCGAGCGTCACTTCGGCGCGAAGGCGGGGATCCCCGCTTACGTCATGGCCACCTATGTCGCCGCCTCCCGGCTGCACGACAACAAGCATTACGCGAGCGATGTCATCTTCGGGGCCGGCATCGGCATCGTGTCGGGGAGAGCGGTCACGGTCGGGCGCGGCACTCGGACGTTCGCCCTCGGCCCGCTGGTCACGCCGCGCGGAGTCGGACTGGCGCTGACCCGCATCGAGATGCAATGACCACAGAGCGCCCGCGCGAGACTCGAAGGCGTGAAACATCTTTCGCGCCGGTCTAGTTCCGACTCACCCTCAGCGGCTATGATTGGGCCGATGCGCGAGGGAACACTGCTCCCCCCGCTTTACTGCTGTGAATTCATCTTCAAGGACCGTATGACCAGACACCCGCTCATCGTCATCGTCGCCGCGAGCCTTGCCGTACCCGTCGCAGGGCACGCGCAGTCGTTCAAGGTCGAGAAGTTCGATATCAAGGGGGAGGGCGGCACCGACTACGTCGCCGTGGAACCCGCCACCGGACGAGTGTTCGTCTCGCGGAGCACCCACGTGATGGTTGTCGAGGGGGCGACCGGCAAGGTGCTCGGAGACATTCCGAACACGCCGGGCGTGCACGGCGCGGCGTTCGCCACGAAGGAGGGGCATGGCTTCACGACGAACGGCGGAGACCAGACGGTCACCATGTTCGATCTGAAGACCTTGGCAGTGATCAAGCAAATCAAGGTGGGGCCGGGTCTGGACGGCATCATGTTCGACGAGCCGGACAACAAGATCATCCTGACAAATCACAGCCGCCCGATCGGCACGCTCACCGCCATCGATCCGAAGAGCGGCGACATCGTCGCGACGGTGAATCTCGAGGACAACTCACCCGAGGGCGCTGCGGCCGACGGTAAAGGTCACATCTTCGTCAACAACGAGGGCAAGAACACCATCCAGGTGATCGACGTGAAGACCTGGCAGCCGACTGCCTCCTGGCCAGTGGCGCCGTGCGACGGCCCGACCGGCATCGCCTACGATGCGGCGACGAATCGTATCTTCTCAGGCTGCTCGAAAACATCGGTCGTGGTCGATGCGAGCACCGGGAAGGTCGTGGCGACCATCGCGAACGGCACGCGCGTCGATGCCCTGGGCTGGGATCCGTCGAGGAAGCTGATTTACATTCCGAACGGGGGCGAAGGGACGGTCACGGTCGTTCACCAGGATTCGGCCGACAAGTACACGGTCGTTGCGACAGTGGCGACCGTCGCCGGCGCGAAGACCATCGCGGTCGATCCGTCAACGCACAACGCGTACCTTTTCCAGCCGGAGCGAGGCCCCGCCCCCGCGCCCGCGGCCGATGCACCGCCGCCCGCACCAGGCGCGGGGCGTGGACGCGGTCCGCAAGGGCCGATCGTCGCCGCCTGGTTCGTTGTCATCAAGACATGATCGCGAGTGCGGCGAGGCTTGCGCCGCCGGCAGAGCCCCTTACCGCTGGTCGTCGGACCGGCCGGTTGGCCCGGTTGCGACGACGTCAGGAGCCGTCCGCGATCCTGCCGGTCCCGCTGTAGATGTTGAAGCGTCCACCGCGGACGAATCCGAGCAGCGTCATCCCGAATCGCACGGCGAGCTCCACCGCGAGACTCGACGGGGCGCCGACGGCCGCGAGCACCGGAATGCCGGCCATGAGCGCCTTCTGGACCAGCTCGAAGCTCGCGCGGCCGCTGACGAGCAGCAAGGCGTCGTGCCGCGGGAGACATCCGGCGAGCCACTGCGCCCCGATCACTTTGTCCACGGCATTATGGCGTCCGACATCTTCACGGAGGACGAGGAGGTCGCCGTCCGCCGCAAAGAGAGCCGCGGCATGCAGGCCGCCTGTCGAATCGAACACGCACTGGGCCTCCCGGAGGAGCGCTGGCAGCCGTGCAATGACGCCGGCGGCGATGACCGGTTGGCCTACCGGCAGCGGCCGCGGGCACACGGCCTGCAGCGCGTCGATTGACGTCTTGCCACAGACGCCGCAGCTCGATGTCGTATACGAGTGACGTTCGAGCCGCGGCAGATCGAGTACCAGCCCTCTCCGCAATTCGACGCGGATGACATTCCCCGGGCCCGCAGCGGGTGACGGACCGCACGGCGCGATCGAGACGATGTCCGAGATGTCGCCCACAATGGCCTCGTTGAACAGGAAGCCCGCGGCGAGCTCGCGGTCATGGCCGGGCGTGCGCATGGTGATGGAGAGGCTCCGGCGAACGCGAGCTTCTCCCGCGTCGTACTCGAGACGGATTTCGAGAGGCTCCTCGACGGCGACGCAGTCGACTGCTTCGACCCGACCGGCGCCGCCGCGGCGCTCCACCGGGACTCTCGCGATTCCGGACGTGCCCGGTTCGCCGGCGGGACTGGACGCGCCGTCAAGACACTGGCCGCCGCCAGGTGGTGCGTCTCGCGACACCCACAGGGGCAACGCACGTTCTTCGCTCACGCGGGTGGCCTCCATCCAGGGGTGCTCAGCTGTGGCTGCGTCGCGTATTGCGCGGCTGTCGGATCCTCGGCGGAACTGCGTCCGCCGTGCACGAGCGCCCACTTCAGCGCCCACGCACCAGCAATCGTGCACGCCGCACTCCACATCGTGGCAGGCCGGCTGTGACGACCATTTCTCTTCGAGAGCACCCGTCCAACCGTCGCCGCGACGAGACCGACTGCGACCGCCCCGCCCCAGAACAGGCGGCAGTACCTGCCGCACGTGAGCGGCTCAGCCGTCTTGCCGGCCGACAGAAGGTACCCCGCAAGCGCCAGTGCTTCCGCCCCTGTCGCGACGTGCTCGATCCGCTGCAACCGCCCCAGTGTCCGATCCGCCGCAGGAGTTCGGGCCGCGACGACGAACGAGATGGCGGCGGCGCCGGTGCTCATCGAGCTGCACGCGACGAGCGCTCCGAGGAGCCGCGTGCGGGCCCACATCGGCGTGCTCGTCGTGGAGAGCAGCACGCCAGGGTAGCTGATCATCGTCAGCGCACAGGGCAACGCCGCGACCGCCAGCGGCGTGGCAGGAACCAGGCGTGCCGTACGGGAGACGAGCGCGGAGGCGCGTCGGCCGCCGGTCCACTCCTTGAGGGCCAGCATCCCCACGGGCGCCGAGTAGGCGGTCAGCGCCCACGCACCGGTGTTCATGGGCGACGAAGGCTTGAACTCGCGGAGCATGTGGTGGAAGCGCTCGGGCCGGCCGAGATCGGCCACGAGGAGAGCCGGGCAGGGAAGAAGGGCCGCCGCGGCGACAAAGCGGCCGGTCCTGACGATTGCTGCGTCCCGCTCGTCGCCGGCGAGCTGCGCGACGGTGCTGAGGATGCAGGCTCCCGCGGAGATCCCTTCGAGGAGAAAGTACCACGCCACGTGCCAGCCCCACACCGGAGCTCGGAGCATCGGCAACCCGTAGTAGCCCGCGTTCCCGCTGGTGGCCGGCAAGGCGGATTCCGTCACGCGTCTCACCGATCCTTTCTGAGCAGGAATGCGGAGGCGAGTGTGAGCGCAATCGAGGCGCCGAAACTGAACAGGTAGTTCGTGCGCAGGTGCGCCGCCGGACGCCGCGGCGCTTCAGGCAGGTTATAGACGTTCGGATGGTCCTTGAGCAGGAAGAACGCGTTGAGGGCGCTGTACTCCCCTGACGCATCCGCGCCGTAGAGGTACGCGTCCTTGTCGCCTCGATCGTGCAGCTGCTGTACGCGGTCGCGCGCGGTCTGGCGCAGCACGCTGAGAGGACCGAACTGAATGGACGCGGTCGGGCAGCTCTTCGCGCACGCCGGCGTCAGGCCGTCTTTCTGGCGGTCGTAACAGAGTGTGCACTTGTGGGCGCGGCCGTCCTCCGGGTCGCGTGCGATCACGCCGAAGGGGCAGGCGGCGACGCAGTACCCGCAGCCGTTGCACACATCCTGCTGCACGTAGACGTTGCCGAACTCGTTGTAAATGAGCGATCCGGTCGGACATGCCTCCTGACACGGGGCCTGCACGCAGTGCTTGCAGACGTCGCTCATCATCAGCCACCGCGGCGGCCTGCCGCTCTCGGGCTCCATCTGCTCGACGAACGCCACGTGGCGCCACGTGGTCGCGGACAACGCTGACGTGTTGTCGTAACTGTGCCCCGACCAGCGGAAGCCGTCGGACGGAAGCTGGTTCCACTGTTTGCACGCGACCTCGCACGCTTTGCATCCGATGCAGACCGTCGTGTCTGTGAAGAAGCCCATCTCCTCGGCTGGAGCGGGCGGATCCGGGTGCGTCCAGACTTCGGCGAGCGCGGTGTAATCGATGTTCATCGAAACTGACCTTCCGGGCCGTTCGCCGATGGAGTATCGGGAGGCGCTTCCCGTGTGGGCCGGGGCGCCGCCGCGACAGCCCGGGCGCCGGCGTGGGCTGTTTCGAGCCGTCCGGGCCTGACGTCGCACGTGAACGCCTTGGCTTCGTGCATGCTCACGTTCGGGTCGGCGACGATCAGCGTGAGATCGTTCGCGATGGCGCCGACCGTCTCCCCCGAGAAGCCCCAGTGGAACGGGATCCCGATCTGGTGCAGCGTCCGGCCGTGCACGGTCAGCGGCTGCATGCGTCGCGTCACCATGGCTCGCGCCTCGATCGCTCCGCGGGGATTGGCCGCGACCATCCACCCGCCGTGCTGAATGCCGCGCTCCGCGGCAAGTTCGGGGCTGATTTCGATGAACATCTCCGGCTGGAGCTCGTTCAGCCACGAGTTGAACCGGCTCATGGGTCCACTGAGGTAATGCTCCGTGAGCCGGTACGTCGTCGCCACGATGGGATATCTCGGATCGAGCGGCGCCGCTGACGGGTTCAGCGGCGTGTCGTATCGCTCGACCGCGGGGTTGTCCTGCTGTCCGTACAGCACGTTGCGTAGCGGCGATTCAACGGGTTCATAGTGCGTGGGCAGCGGTCCGTCCTTGGTCCCTGTGGGCGCATAGAGCCAGCCCTTGCCGTCAGGTTTCATGATGAACGGCGAGTCTCCGGCAATCGACGCCATCCCGTGCGCGCCAGGGGCCGGACGATACGTGGGGGGCTTGTCCGGCTCGAAATCCGGTTCGTCATGGCCTGTCCACTTGCGCGCTTCCGCGTCCCACCAGATGTACTTCTTTCGCGCCGACCAGGGCTGCCCCTCGGGATCCGCCGAGGCGCGGTTGTAGAGAATGCGGCGGTTGTGCGGCCAGGCGAAGCCCCAGTTCAAGTGCTTGTCCTTGCCCGCAGGGCGTTCGGCGGCACGATTCCGATTCTCTTCGGGGAAGACGCCGCTGTAGATCCAGCACCCGCACGCGGTGGAACCATCAGCCTCGAGGTCGGAGAAGCCACGGACCTGCTTCCCGTCCGCAACGCTGTAGCCGTTGATTTCTTTCAGGACCTTCCGTGTGTCGGGCTCGTCGGCGATGCGGCTCGTCTGCCCATCTGCAAGGACGAACGGCTTGCCGGCTTCGTAGTCCCAGGTCAGGTTCAGCAAACCGGCATCGCGCGGGTCCGACGAGTGTGCGTACAAACGTTTGAGGCGTTTCCCCAGGTGGTATACGAACCAGAGGTCTGACCGGCAGTCGCCGGGCGGATCCACCGCCCGATCGTGCCATTGGAGGAGCCGCTCCGTATTGGTGAAGGTCCCTTCCTTTTCAGGCGACGCCGCGGCTGGCAGGAAGAACACCTCTGTCTTGATCGACCGTGGATCCGGGTGTTCGGGGCCATTCTTCCAGCAGCAGGCGCTCTCGATTTCGAACCAGTCGCGGACGACGAGCCAGTCGAGGGTGCAGAGTGCCTGGCGGTTGAGCGCGCCGTTCGGGGCTCCCGCGGCGGGGTTCTGTCCGAAAAGGAAAAATCCTTTGACCTTGCCTTCCACCATCCGCATCGTCGTTGCGAGCTGCGAGTAGTTGTCGTCAATCCGCGGGACCCACTGGAAGCCCCACTCGTTGTCCGCGCGCGCGGCGCCGCCGTACCAGGCCTTCAACAGGCTGACCATGAACTTGTGGAAGTTGGACCAGTACCCGTGGGGTACCTGCTCCTGTTCGAGGTAGCTGCGCAGCGTGTTGTGGTCGCGGACGGCCGCGGGCTGCGGGATGTATCCAGGCAGGAGGTCGTACAAGGTCGGGACGTCGGTGGACCCCTGGATGCTGGAGTGCCCCCGCATCGCCATGATGCCGCCCCCGGGACGACCGATGTTGCCGAGGAGCAGTTGCAGGATGCCGGCCGCCCGGATCATCTGCACGCCGGTCGTGTGCTGCGTCCAGCCCACCGCGTACACGAGCGCCGACGTCCGATCCCGCCCCGAGTTTTCGCAGAGTGTTTCCGCGACGCGGATGAATTGGTCGACGCTGCACCCGGTGATCGACGAGACCACGTCGGGGGTGTAGCGTGCGTAGTGCCGGCGGAGAATGTTGAGGACGCATCGCGAATCCTGCAATGTGGGATCGGCGACAGGCGGCACGTTCCGGATCGCCCCCATCCGCTCGCTGAACGACTCTGCCTTGATGTGGTCCGGCGTATGGGTTTGCGCCGGTGCGGGTTCGCCCTGATAGTGCCAGTCGGCGACGGCCGGATCGTAGCTCCTCGTCCCCGCGTCGAAGCCGCTGAAGAGGCCGTCATTGTCCTCGGCATCGACGTAGCCATCGCTCACCACCGTCGTCGCATTGGTGTAGGCGAGCACGTACTCCCGGAACCATCGTTCGTGCGTCAGGACGTAGTTGATGAGTCCGCCGAGGAAGGCGATGTCGGTGCCGGCGCGAACCGCGACGTACTGCGTGCACATCGCGGACGTTCGCGAGAAATGTGGATCGATGTGAATCAGCTGGGCCCCGCGCTCGCGCGCCAGCATCGGGAACCGGAAGCCCACCGGGTGCGCCTCCGCCATATTGGAGCCCATGATCAGGATGCAGTCGCTGTGCTGCAGGTCCTGCTGCGATCCCGTCGCCGCGCCACGGCCGAAGGAGGTGCCCAGACCGGGCACCGAGGCGCTATGTCATATGCGGGCCTGATTTTCGATTGCGACCATGCCGAGCCCGCCGCCGAGGAGCTTCTTGATCAGATAGTTCTCCTCGTTGTCGAGCGTCGCGCCGCCGAGCGAGGCAATGGTGGTCACGTGGTTGAGCACAGTGCCGTCGCGCTGGTCCACGAAATCCGCGTCGCGCGTCTCCTTCACCCGCTGCGCGATGCGGTCCATCGCCCATTCGAGCGGCCGTTCCTCCCAGTGATCCGAATAGGGGGCGCGGTACATCACCTTTGTGACACGGTGCGGATTGACCGAGAGCTGGAAGGTATTGGCCCCTTTGGGGCACAGGGTCCCGGCGTTGATTGGGCTCTCGGGGTCCCCCTCGATGTCGATGACCTGACCGCCTTTGCTGTAGATCAGCTGGCCGCAGCCTACCGCGCAATACGGACAGATGCTCGGCGTGACATGCGCGCCGCGGAGGCGGGAGCCTTTCGCCACCGTGCGTGGAGTGAACGGCTGACGAGCCGGATCGCGGCCCGTGCCGGAGGAGGCAACCTCGGCGGCGAGAAGGGGGCCGCTGGACCCGGATGGGTCGGTCATCGTACTCCCGCTGTATGCAAGGCGTGCACGGCGTCCCCTCACCGCGCCCGGTCGCCGGGCGTCGGAGGAACTTCCGAAGGGCGGAGGAGCAATCGCCGCGCCAGTGCGGCAGCGTCATCGGCCGAACGGCCCGTCAGCGACGAAATGGCGAAGCAGCCGTGCGCCCGTCAGTTCGGAGCACGGCGTCCGGCGCCGGAACCGTCCTCAGCGTCGCCGAAAGACCGTCAACCCCGTCACGATGACCTGCGCGGACAACAGTACGAACAGCCCATAGAAGGCGTAGGCAGCCGCGCGTATGTCGAACAACGTCGCTCCGAGTTCTGAGAGGCGCGCGAGGACGTCAGGACGTCCCATGTCGTGCCAAACGTCGTGGCCCGCCGCGAAGAGTAGCAGCCAACAAACCAACGACAGGAGAGCGAATCCGAGCGCACACCGGTCGATCAAGTGACTCATGGGAACGACCAAAGGGATGCGCGTGTTGTCGCTCCGATCCTGCAGGAGCTTTCGTTCGTTCGCTCCGCGGGTATCCGTGTGTATCTGGCGACCAATCAGGAACACCTGAGAGCTGCTTATCTGATGGACAACCTGGGTTTGGCTGAACACGTGGATGGCATTTATTATTCCGCTCGGGTTTAAGTCCATTTGCGCAGCGCGGCGTACAACGGAGAGGCCGCCAAACCGGCGGCCCCTTTGTGCAAGCTCGAAATGATCGTCAGTGCTTCGCTGCGGCCGGGGGAGCGGTTGTCTCCTGATGGAAGGCGGCCATCCACTTGCCGTCCTTCTTGACCCACACAGTGGACGCCCACGTCGGGCTCGGGATTGGCTGCCCATGATCCGTGCCCTTGCCCGTCCACTTATAGGTGTGGACCGCCGTCGTCGCGCTCGGCCATTGAAACTTGCTGTCGCTGATGTCCCAGGATGTCATCTTGATCTCTTTGGTGATGCCGGCGAAGTCGTTCACCAAATCCGCCACCGGCGCCCGGCCTATAGCCGGGTCAATCGTCCATCCATCGGCGGAGACTACACCTTTGAACGCCGCGAGATTGCCTTTGGCAATCGCGTCGTTGGCAGTGCGCTCGTTGGCGACGATGGTTTTCTCAGCCTGCGCGTCCTGCGCCCGGACCTCGCCAGCCCCAGCGGCGAGCAGCACGGCGCCGACGAGGATACCTGTCAATCTCATGTCGAACTCCTTTGGTTGGACGGTACGTCCAGGGCAGACCTTAGCTCGTCAGGGGAGATTTGTAAACGAATGCCGCGGCTAATTGACGCCGCATCGTGTGGACTTCAGGAATGCGAGTAGATCGGCGAGCTCCTGCCGCGTGAGCAGCTCGTCGACACCTTGCGGCATCAGCGAAACGGCCCCGGGCTGCATGTCCACGGTTTCCGCTCTCGGAACCCGGACTTCGTCGCGGTCGGTCGCGACCTGGTCTCGCGATTGGCACCATCTGCTCGATCGCGGCCGCGACAACGCTCCGGACGCTGCTCTTCAACGTGCAGTCCTACGACATCCCGACGCTCGCGACTGTCGCGATTACGCTCGCGGTGTCTGCCCGCATGGCGAGCTATCTGCCCGCGAGACGTGCGGCGTCGGTCAACCCGGTCGACGCCCTCCGGACCGAGTAGCGCTGGCGCCCGCAATCGGCCGTATTTGCCGCCTTCACAGAACTGTCGATGTGATTACGATCAGGTAAGGCGCTCAAAAAGTGCCAAGGTGCCAGGGGTGCCAACGGGTGCCAGGGTGCCAGGGTGCCAGGGGTGCCAGGGTGCCAAGGGTGCCAAGGGTGCCAAGGTGCCCAAGGTGCCAAGCGTACAAGGGTGCCAAGTGCCACCTGCAGCGTGCCACAGCACCTGGCACTCCCGGCACTCCCGGCACTCCCGGCACTC
>JBBWZJ010000254.1:0-8824 GCA_039648985.1 Acidobacteriota bacterium
CGAACGGCGAACGCCGAACGCCGAACGCCGAATCCAACCCTGAACCCCGAAGTCGAACCCGGAACCCGGAACCCCGAACCCGGAACCCCGAACCCAACCCTGAACCCCGAACCCCGAACTCGAACCCGGAACCCCGAGCCCGGAACCCCGAACCTCTTATCGAACCACCCATTTCCCACGATGATCGGAAAAAACCTGTGTATCATGATCGGCGTGAGCAGCACCACCGCGCGAGGCCATCGCAACTGGAAGGCCGGCGAGGCGTTTACCGTCGGCGATGCCACCGATCTCTACGAGGTGGACCGCTGGGGTAAGGGCTACTTCTCGATCTCACCCGCCGGGCACATGCTCGTGCATCCCACGAAGGATCCGGCGCGTTCGATCGACCTCAAGCAGCTCACGGATCACCTGCTGCTCCGCGGCATCGGCCTGCCGGTGCTCCTGCGGTTCAGCGACATTCTCCGGCACCGCGTCGGCGACATCTATAACGCCTTCCGCACCGCCATCACGCAGCACCAGTACGACGGCCGATACATCTGCGTCTATCCCATCAAGGTCAACCAGCAGCGGCAGGTCGTCGAGGAAGTGCTCGACTTCGGCCGCGAATATGGCTTCGGGCTCGAGGCGGGCTCCAAGCCGGAGCTGCTCGCGGTGATGGCCCAGGCGTACAACGACACGCCAATCATCTGCAACGGCTTCAAGGACGCCGAATTCATCGAGATGGCGATGCTCGCCCAGAAGATCGGCCGCAACGTCATCCCGGTCGTCGAGAAGTTCACCGAGCTCGGCCTGATCCTGAAATATGCCGAAAAGGTGGGTGTACGTCCGCAGATCGGCATGCGGGTGAAGCTCGCGGCGCGCGGGGGCGGGCGATGGCAGGGCTCGGGCGGGTACCGATCGAAGTTCGGCCTGACCGTCGCCGAGGTGCTGCGCGGTCTCGAAGAGTTGAAGTCCCGCGGCATGCAGGACTGCTTCAAGCTCCTGCACTTTCACCTCGGCAGCCAGATCCCCAACATCCGGATCGTCAAAGGCGCCCTGAACGAGGCGGCCCGCGTCTACACGGAACTTGTCAAGGCTGGCGCGGGGCTCGAGTTCCTCGATGTCGGCGGCGGGCTCGGCGTGGACTACGACGGGTCTCAGACGAACTTCGAATCGAGCGTCAACTACACCCTGGAAGAGTACGCGAACGACGTCGTGTACCACATCCAGACTGTCTGCAACGACGAGAAGGTCAAGCACCCGACCATCATTTCGGAGAGCGGCCGCGCGATCGTCGCGTACCACAGCGTTCTCATCTTCAACGTGCTGGGCGTGTCGTCGTTCGGCGACGAGAAGATTCCGGATGCGATCAAGCCGGACGAGGCGGAGCAGCCCGTCATCGACCTGCTCGAGACTTATCAGAACCTGACGGCACGCAACGCGCTCGAGGGCTTCCACGACGCCCAGCAGGCGCTCGACATGGCGCTCAATCTCTTCACCGGCGGCTACCTTCCCCTCGAGCAGCGCTGCCAGGCCGAGAACCTGTACTGGGCGATTCTGGTGAAGCTGCGCAAGCTCGTCGCGCAGATGGACGATGTGCCGGAGGACCTGCAGGGCCTCGACGACACCATGGCCGACACGTACTTCTGCAACTTCTCCCTTTTCCAGTCGTGCCCCGACAGCTGGGCGATCAAGCAGCTGTTTCCGGTGATGCCCATCCACCGCCTCAATACGCCGCCGAATCACCACGCGGTCCTCGGCGACATCACGTGCGATTCGGACGGCAAAATCGATCAGTTCATCGACAGGCGGGACGTGAAGCGGACGCTCCCGCTGCACACGGTGAACGGCGAACCGTACTACCTGGGCGTGTTCCTGATCGGGGCGTACCAGGAGATCCTGGGCGACCTCCACAACCTCTTTGGGGACACGCACGCCGTCCACGTCAGCCTCGACGACCGGGGGAGCGTCGTGCTCGATGCGGTCATCAAGGGTGACACGGTGAAAGAGGTGCTGGACTACGTGGAATTCGATGCGGATACCCTCGTCCGCAAGCTGCGCCAGGACGTCGAGCTCGCGGTGCGCGAAGGGCGGATCAGCTACGAAGAATCAGGCCGTCTCCTCGAGTTCTACGAAGACGGCCTGGGCGGCTACACCTACCTGGAAGATCCCAAAGAGCATTAGAGGGGCGCCACGCCTCCTTCGGCGTGCTACGCGGTCTGCTTCACGCAGAATTTGTCGAAGGCCTGCGCGAGCTCCGACGCGATCATCTCCGCATTCCGGCTCTCGATCTGGCTCCGCTCCATCATGTAGAGGAGCTTGCCGTCGCGCAGCAGTCCGACCGACGGCGACGAGGGCGCATAGCCCGTGAAGTACTGGCGGGCGCGGTCCGTGGCGTCGATGTCGGCACCGGCAAACACCGTGGCGACGACGTCAGGACGGTTCGGGTTCTGCAGCGCGGCAGCGATGCCGGGCCGGGCCTTGCCGGCCGCGCAGCCGCACACCGAGTTCACGACGAGCAGCACGGTCCCGCTGCTGTTCTTCACGGTCTCGTCCACCGCCGCGGGCGTCCGCAGTTCCTTCGCCCCCATGGCTGTCATTTCCCCACGCATCGGAGCGATCAAATACTCTGGATATGGCATCGTCTCTATTCCTGTCTCTGGTTGGGCACCGCCGGATCACCGGATCAGTGCGTTGACTGCTTCAGCATCTGGTCGCGCTTCGCTTTGAATTCGTTACCCGGCGTCCACTCGGGCATTTTGTCTGCGTTTGCCACCCGGTATCCGACGGCGAACAGCAGCTCGTCGTCTTCAACCGCACCTGAAAGATCCCAGTCCGGTTTGATCTCGTCGGACGGTGAGTGATAATCGACCTCCGTGTACTCGTCGCGCTTCTTCTTCCCGTACTCCGGACTCCTGCCGACGTAGTCGATGCCGGCGTCAGGGTCGAGCGCTGGCACCCCCTGTTTCGCGAAGTTGAAGTGATCCGATCGGTAGTAGAACCCTTTTTCAGGTTCCGGATCCGGACGAAGCGTCCGCCCCTGTTCTTCCGCCGCGGCCCTCAGGTACTCGTCCAGATTGGACGCGCCCATCCCCACGACGGTGAGATCCTTCGTGCGTCCCCACTGATTGACGCCGTCGATGTTGATGTTGGCGGCCGTCTTCGCGAGCGGATACAGCGGATTCAGCGAGTAGTACTGCGACCCGAGCAGCCCCTGTTCCTCGGCCGTGACCATCAGGAAGAGAATCGAGCGCTTCGGCGGCGCTTGTACCTTTGTGAACGCACGTGCAATTTCGAGGACCGACGCAACCCCTGACGCATTGTCGAGCGCGCCGTTATAGATCGCGTCGCCCTTTACTGGCTTGCCAACGCCGAGGTGATCCCAGTGGGCGGAGTACACGACGTACTCGTCCTTGAGACGCGCGTCGCTGCCCTCCAGTTTCGCGACGACATTCTGCGAGTCGATCGTGCGCAGCGTGTTATGGATGGCGAACGACGCCTTCAGGCCGAGCGCGACCGGTTTGAACCCGCGCGTCACCGCCTGCTTCTTCAGCGCGTCGAAGTCCTGCCCGCCCATGGCGAGTATCGTCTTCGCGGCGTCGAGCGTGATCCACCCTTCGATGGCGGCGCGGTTCATGTTCTTGTCGGGCGTGATCAGGTCGAACTTCTCGTTGAGATTCCCTTTGACGACGGAGAAGGGGTAGCCCGCCGGCCCCGTCTCGTGAATGACGAAGATCCCGGCCGCTCCCCGGCGTGCCCCCTCCTCGAACTTGTACGTCCACCGCCCGTAGTACGTCATCGCGTTGCCGCCGAAGACTTTCGGGTCCAGCCTGGATGGATCGGAGGGATCCGGCACCGCCGGGTCGTTGACGAGAACGAGAATGGTCTTGCCCTTCACGTCCACGTCTTTGAAGTCGTGCCAGTCGAACTCTGGCGCGTCGACGCCGTAGCCGGCGAACACGATGTCGCTCTGGTCGAGCGACGCGCTCTCCGCCACGTGCTTGGACCAGGCGACAACCTGGTCGCCCCACTTGAACGTTTGCGTCCGCGTGTCTTTCGAGATCGTCAGGGGTTTGGTTTCCTTCGCCGTGATGCCGACGAGGGGCACTTTCTGCGAATACGTGCCGTCCGGATTGCCTGGCTTCAGTCCGAGCTGTTTGAACTGATCCTCGATGTACTTCACCGACAGTTCCTCGCCCTTCGTGCCGGGCGCGCGCCCTTCGTACTCGTCCGATGCCAGCACTTTGATGTGCTGGAGGATCGGTGCGGCTTCGATCTTCGGCAGGGCCGAAATGGGGACGGTGGCTGCCGCCTGTGATGCCGCGGCAGGCGTTGCTGAACTGTTCTGCTGGCTCTTGCACCCGCCGACACAGACCGCGAGCGCACAGAGCAGGAGCAGTCGTCGCATGTCATCCATTGTACCGCGTTCGTCCGGGCGGGATCACCGCGCCCTCGCGGCCTGGCGACTGCTGCCCGGAGCGAGGCCAACCGCCGGCCGCGCCAGCCGTCCAATAGCCCGCATGTTGAACGAGACGCTCCGGGATGTGTCTTTTGCCGTGCGTTCGCTGAGAAAAGCGCCAGCGTTCGCCGTGATCGCGATCCTGACCCTGGCGCTCGGCGTCGGTGCCAATACCGCCATCTTCAGCGTGATCAACAGCGTGCTGCTGCGCCCGCTCCCATATCGCGATGCGGACCGGCTCGTGTTCATCTGGAACACCAGCGGCGGTCCTGCGCGCGTACCGCTCTCGCCGGCGCGCTTCCTGGACTTTCGCGACCGTCTCGGAGCCGTGTCGATCGCCGCCGGCATCTGTCAGTTCGGGGTCGTCCTGACCGGCGGTGGACCAGCCGAGCAGATCGACGCGTCGAGTGTTTCGTCGAGCTTTTTCGATGTGCTCGGCGCGCGGCCCCTGCTCGGCGACGTGTTCCACGCCCGCACCGCCGCCGATCGCGCTGTCGTCCTCAGTTACGGGTTGTGGGTACGCCGATTCGGATCCGATCCGGGCATCGTCGGCCGCGACATCGCGATCAACGGCGCCCGTCGGCAAGTCGTCGGGGTGATGCGCCAGGATTTCGGCTGGCCGGGGGTGACCGGCGGATCGACGGGCGGGAGTTCGCCGGAGCTCTGGATCCCCGGGGCAGCGAGAGACATCCCACGGACGCCGAAGGACGATCCTGCCGAGGACCTCGGCGCCGATCGAAATCTCGGGATCTTGCGAATTGTCGCGCGGCTGCGGGACGGAGTGACGGTCGAGCAGGCGCGACGCGAAGCCGACGTCCTCGCAGCTCGCCTGGCTGAAGAGTACCCGGACAGCGATCGCGCCCGCGGTGCGGCCATCGTGCCGTTGAGGGAACAGTTCTTCGGGCCGGTGACCCGCCCTCTCGGCGTTCTGCTGGGCGCTGTCGGCTTCGTGCTGGCGATCGCGTGCGCCAACGTCGCCAGCCTGCTGCTCGGCCGCGGCACGTCGCGCCGCCGTGAGATCGCGGTGCGCCTTGCACTTGGTGCGACACGCGCCCGTATTGTTCGCCAGCTGCTGACCGAGGCGGTCGTTCTCTCGCTCGCCGGCAGCGTCGCCGGGCTCTGGCTGGCGTCGTGGGCCGCCAGGGCGCTCATCGGATTGACTCCCGGGAGCGTCCTGCGACTCTCGGACACGCACACCGATCCGGTCGTGCTTACCTTCACGCTCGCCATCGCAATCGCAACAGGGCTCGGTTTCGGGGCGCTTCCGGCCTGGCAGGTATCGCGGTCCTCGCCGAACCAGGACCTCCACGACGGCGGGGCCCGAGGGTCGGCGGGCGCCCAGGGCCGTCGGGCTCGAAGCGTGCTCGTGGCCGCGGAGATTGCCGTGGCCCTGGTCCTGCTCGTCGGCGCCGTTCTGTTCCTGCGGAGCTTCAGTGCCCTCTCGGCCGTGGACACCGGGCTGGATACGGCACACCTGCTGACGTTCTCGGTGACCGCACCAGGCGGTCGTACCGCCACTGCGGCGGAGCAGCGCGCCTTCTACGAGCAGCTCCTGCAGGCAATCGAGTCTCTGCCGGGAGTGACGCGCGCTGGAGCAGCCGTCACATTGCCGATCGGCGGGGACGATTTTTCGACCCGCTACACGGTCGAAGGCGCGCCGCTCCCGTTGCCGGGGCAGGAGCCATCCTCGGGATGGCAGATCGTGTCTCCGCAATACTTCGATGCGATCGGCATGCGCATGGTCAGCGGCCGCGGGTTCCGCGCCGGGGACACCGCCGACGCTCCCCCGACGGTCGTCGTCAATCAGTCGCTCGCGCGGCAGGTCTGGCCTGGTGCGGAGGCTGTCGGTCGACGGCTGCGACTCGGCCGCGATCCACAGGATCCCTGGATGACGGTTGTGGGCGTTGTCTCAGACGTGCGCCATCGCGGGCCGGCGGCGCCGCCACGTCAGGAGATCTATCAGCCTCTCAGCCAGCGTTCCTTCGGCTCGATGGCGTTCGTCGTCCGCACCGGCGTGGATCCGTATTCGACCGTTCCTCTGATCCGGAATGAGATCGCTCGACTGGCCCCGTCGCTGCCGATGGCGCACGTGGCGACGATGGAAGAGCACGTCGCCCGCGCTTTGTCACGGCCGCGCTTCATGTCCGTGTTGACAGCGGTGTTCGGAGGGCTCGCCGTGGCGCTCGCACTCGTCGGGATCTATGGCGTGATGGCCGCGTCCGTATCGCAGCGCACCCGCGAGATCGCGATTCGGATTGCACTTGGTGCCCGGACCTTCGAAGTCGTCGCGATGATTGCGCGCGAAGCCGGAACCCTGGCGATCGCGGGAGTGGTCGTCGGCGTGCTTGCCGCCTGGGCTGCGTCGAGAGTTCTGGCCGGATTGCTCTTTGGCGTCAGCGCGGGGGATCCGTCGACGTACGTGGACTCGCCATGCGCGCTGCTCATCGTGGCGCTCGCCGCCGGCGCAATACCGGCACTTCGTGCCGCCCGTATCGACGGAGCGCAGGTCCTGCGGTCTTAGTTCTCAGACGCCAGCTGTCAAACCTCGCCTGTAGAACGTAAAACCTAAAACGTAAAACATAAAACGCTTTACGGTATTCTGTGGTTTTCGCCCGTGTCCCGGACCAAAACATGAACCTGAAGGCGCCCTCGCTGCTTGGTTTCGGATTGAT
Organism: Acidobacteriota bacterium; assembly: GCA_039648985.1. GTDB lineage: Bacteria > Acidobacteriota > Vicinamibacteria > Vicinamibacterales > 2-12-FULL-66-21 > JALZOC01. The sequence goes on from JBBWZJ010000254.1 coordinate 7,111, forward strand.
GATTGCGGGGATGGTCCTGCTGATCAGGCAGAACCACCTTCTCGCGGCGAGTGTGCCCGGCCGGGTGGTGCAGATCCTGGCCGTCGGGCTGATGATTGCGGCGCGGATCACGTTCGGCTCGCGCAGCTTTCATGCCGCAGCGAATCCAACCGCGGGTGCGCTCGTGACGACCGGCCCGTACGCGCTGTTGCGCCACCCCATTTACGCGGCGGTGCTGTATTTCGTCTGGGCCGCGGCGATCGACCACCGGTCCTGGCCGAGCGGCGCCGCTGCGGCGTTGATTACCGCCGGGGCGTCGATGCGCATGTATGCTGAAGAGCAGCTGCTCGCGCGAAAGTACCCGGATTATCCAGCCTATCGCGCGCGAACAGCGCGTGTAGTTCCGTTTGTTTTATAGAGGAGCTCGACATGTCTATCCGCCTCGGAGATGAAGCACCAAATTTCAAGGCCGACACTACGCAGGGTCCGCTCGATTTTTACCAGTGGAAGGGAAACAGCTGGGCCGTCCTGTTTTCCCATCCGAAGGATTTCACTCCCGTGTGCACGACCGAGCTCGGCGCTGTCGCTGCCCTCAAGCCCGAGTTCGACAAGCGCAACACGAAGGTGATCGGCCTGAGCGTCGATCCTGTGGACTCCCACAACAAGTGGGAAGGGGACATCAAGGATGTCACCGGCCACGCCGTCAACTTCCCGATGATTGCGGACCCCGACAAGAAGGTTGCGGACCTGTACGGGATGATTCATCCAAACGCGAGCGACACGATGACGGTTCGCTCGGTCTTCATCATCGGTCCCGACAACAAGGTCAAGCTGACGCTGACGTATCCCGCGAGCACGGGCCGCAACTTCCAGGAGCTGCTGCGGGTGATCGACTCGATGCAGCTCACGGCCTCGCACGCCGTCGCCACACCTGCCGACTGGAAGGATGGCGACGACGTGATCGTCTCGAATTCGGTGAGTGACGAGGACGCGAGGAAGAAATTTCCGAAGGGGTTCGTCGCCAAGAAGCCTTACCTGCGCGTCACGCCCCAGCCGAACAGGTAAGCGGCGCGCCGGGTCACGGGGTCGTGTTCCCGTCGGCGAGCAGGCAGATGAATTCGCCGAGCACCATGGCGGTAGCACCCCACACCTGATGGCCGAGGAGATCGAAATAGGGATACTCGACCGCGACGCCTTCACGAAGCCGCGTACCCTGGCGGATTCGTGAGGCGTCGCGCAGGTCGTGCAGCGAGACTTCCAGAATCGCCTCGACCTCGCCCGGTGATGCGACGAAGTCGGGGCGGCGATCGGTCACCCCCACGATCGGGTGCAGCGTGAACCCGCTCACGAGCACGTGGACCGGGGTCAGTTCCCCCAGGATGCGCACGCGCGCCGGATCCACCCCGATTTCCTCCGCTGCTTCCCGCAGCGCGGCCTCGGCGAGCGTCTCGCCCGCATCCGCCGCGCCGCCGGGGAGGCTGACCTGGCCGGCGTGTCGTGCCAGACCGCTCGAGCGGACGGTGAGCGCAATCGCGGGTCCCGGATCTCCCGGATAGAGGAGCAGAAGGGCGGCCGCGATCCTCGCTTCGCTGGGGAAGTGCCCGACGCGCCACTCCATTCGCTGCGGCATCGGCGCGAAACGCATCTGCGCTTCGATGCCCGGCAGCGTTCCCTTCAGACGCTCGCGTAGCAGGTCCTCGATGTCTCGCACGTAATTAGCTCTCAGCTTTCAGCT
>JBBWZJ010000282.1:0-7947 GCA_039648985.1 Acidobacteriota bacterium
CTGGTAGCGCATCTGCTTTGGGAGCAGAGGGTCGGGGGTTCGAATCCCTCCGCCCCGACCACTTTTCTTCGCGTCCACGCTCGCGCGGTCCTCACGCCTTCAGAGACCGCTCCGACACGACTCTGCACCTCGTCGCGCGAGATGGGAGTCGGCTCGGCGCCTCCCGCGACCAAGACGATAAGATAGGTCCGGAGGCGAGCGCACAGGCGTCCTTGAGCGATTCCGCGTCACCCGAACCCCGGTGCGGGCCAGTGCCCGCGCCGTTTCCATTTCACCCGACGTGCCCATTCCGGCTGTGAAACGCGGCGTGCGCTGGCTGATCGAACAGCCCGGCGCGTACGATCTCGGCCTCGCCTTTTTCACGGGCGTGGTGGGGCTCTCGTCCGCCATCGCCCAGTACTCGCAGGGGCATCACCGGCTGGCCGCCGTGCTCGCCGTCGCAACGGTCTCTGCCCTGCTCGTCGGCTTTGCAAAGAGCACCGTGACGCTGGTGCTCGCGCGCCGCAAGGAATCCACGCAGGACCTCGAAGGCTGTCTTTACACGCTCCACAGCCTTCTCACCCCGGAATGGGACGACGGCAACGTGCGGCTCGCGATCCACGTTCCAGTTGGCGCCAACGAGCTGGAGCAGGTGACGGACTACATCGGCGCCCCGCCCAAAAAAGGGCGGATCGGGCGGCGCTTCCCGGCGCATGCCGGGGATCATCGGTAAGGCTTACATGGAGAACGACGCGTTCGTGGCTCAGCGCCTCAGCGGGGACGCGGATGCGTACGTCGCCGAACTGATTGACGACTGGAGTTATCCGCCCGATCTCGCGGCGCGGCTGAACCCGGCGATCTTCGCCTGGATGGCCGTGCCCTTCAACGATCCCGTCCGGCGGCAGGTCCAGGGGATCCTCTATGTCGATTCGACCGACCGTGACTTCTTCACCGACGCCCGGCAGGACCTGATCCTCCAGGCATCGGCCGGGATTGCTCGATTCGTCGTGAGACGTTACACTGCCTGAGGAGCCTTTATGTCTTCGAGATCAGCCGCCAAGTGGGCCAGCCCGGTCGTCTCGCGCAGTGTCGTGACCGCCCCCGGGCGCGTGCTCCGGGTCGTGCGCGTCGTCTCCTCGGCGCAGCAGAAGGATTCTGTCGCGCGCGCGCTCGCCGCAGCGCGCGAAGCCCGCGCGGCCGACAAGTAGCTCGCCCTCACCGAGATCTCACCGATCCGCCTGTCCAAGCCCGGCCTTGGAGGGGTACGCCCCTTGCTCATCCGTCTTCGTGACTCCCCGCTCCGAACCTCCGGCGCCGCTGTGCGCGACGGTCCTGATTTGTACTTTCAACCGCAGCCGTATGCTGCAGGCGACGCTCGAAAGCCTGGCGACCCTGGAAGGCGTGCCCGGCGGCTGGGACGTGCTCGTTGTCGACAACAACTCCCGTGACGATACGGAACAGGTGGTCGCGCGCCTGGCGCAGTCCTATCCAGTCGGGCTTCGCTACCTGCGCGAGCTGCGGCAGGGTAAATCCCACGCTCTGAATCTCGGGCTGTCCGCAATCTCGTCGCGCATCGTGGCGTTTACGGACGACGACGTCGTCGTGCCGCCGACATGGCTGGCATCCGCGGTCAAGCCCCTGATGAACCAGCCGACTCTTGATTACACCGGCGGGCCCGTGCGTCCCATCTGGGGCGCGGCCCCCCCCAGCTGGCTGCCGAAAACCAACAGCAATCTGTGGGGAACGATCGCGGTGCTCGATTACGGAGATGCGCCCTTCATCTTCGAAGAGCGGCGCCGAATTCCCATCGGCGCGAACATGGCCGTGAGGCGGTCAGTGTTCGACAGGGCGGGCGGGTTCAACCCGGCGCTCGGCCGGAGCGGCAAATCGCTGCTCGGGCAGGAACAGGCGGAGTTCTTCTACCGCACCCGTGCGCAGGGCGTGCGGGGGCTCTACGTGCCGGAGATGGAACTGCATCACCACGTGCCTGGGGAGCGGCTCACACGCTTGTACTTCAGACGCTGGTGGTTCTGGAAAGGCATCTCGCGCGCGCGACTGCACCGCATTCACCCGGAGACGGAGCTGGGCCTTGACCTCCGGCGTGTCCCGCGCATCGCCGGCGTGCCGCGGTTTGCCGTTGGAGAAGTGGTCGGGCACGCGCGTGGCCTGCTGAGGAGTCGTCTTCGCAGAGACCGGCTCCGGGTGACCGAAGAGGAAATGATGCTGATGTACTCGGTCGGGTACGTCTTCGAGAGCTGGCGCCGCAAGGGCGCGTCCGCGGGCAGCGGCTTCGATTCTACCGGCCTGGAGTCCCAGCTGCCGCGGGGCGCGCAGCCGCAGCGGTAGCCGGCAAGCCCCCGGTCTTCCAGCGAGTCCAGAAGAAGCTCACGAAGTACCACAGGCGCGTCTCGTGAAAGAAACGGCGATCGGCGTCGAAGGCAAGCGCGGCGCCCACGTATCCTGCCAGGTGCCCGAGGAATTCGCGGTACAGAAACCGGGGCGACCCGAGGATCTTCGGCGCGTTCGCCGGTTCCAGGATCATCGCCCCCTCGGGGCTGAGCGTGTCGCGATAGCGCATCAACGCGTGGTAACGGCCGGTGGTGGCCTGCCATCGTCGATGGTAATGCCGGGTCAATCGCTCGGCAGGCACCTCCACCGTGACGTCCATCGCGGGCAGGTACAACCCCTGCCGCCCTGCGCGCCAGAGGCGCATCTCGAATTCGCGGTCCTGATTGCGCGGATACTCGGGGGAAAACCCGCCGACGGCGTTGAAGGCCTCGCGCCGGCAGCCGAGATTCGCGCTCAAAAGGCAGGCTGACGCCTGCTGGGCGTTGAGATACGCGGCGTGGGGACGATCCTGCACTGCGATGGGTCCCCAGTGCGGGGCGGCCAGCCATGACGGCCGCGGGTGGACCCATCGCGGCGTGATGCGGCCGCCAATGCAATCGACTTCGGGGTGCTCGTCGAAGGCCTGCTTCATCGAGCGCACCCAGTCCGCCACCGGCACTCCGTCGTCGTCCAGAAACAGGATGATGGGAGCCGTAGTACTCGCGACCCCGGTGTTCCTCGCGTACGACACACCCTGCCGCGGCTCGAAGACGTAGCGGAGCCGCCCTCGAGCGTCGGTGCGGGCCACAGATTCGACGATCGCGCGCGTGCCATCAGTCGAGTTGTTGTCCACGACGACGATCTCGAACTCCACGGACCCGCTCTCCTGCGCGAGGAGACGGGTGAGCAGTGGTTCGAGCAGGGGACCGCGGTTGTACGTGGGGATGACGATTGAAACGTCCGGTTTGGACGGCATGCCTCAGCGCGCGGGCGATGCGCCCGCGGTGCCTCGTTCCGCCTCGGTCGCGCCCGCAGTAATCGTCCCGCGCGCAGGGAGCGCGCATGCTGTCCTGTGCCGGCGGTCGGCGATCGCCCGATACACCTTGCGGCCGACCCATGGTACGGGGGGCAGATAGAGGAAGGGCAGCGCGATCCAGCCGAGGGGCAGCACCCGCGCGAGCGCGCGGTACGTCTCGAATCCGGAGAACAGGTGCCCCGCGCTGTCCAGGCCGTGCATCTCCGCGAGGCACTCCTCGCGTGAGAGCTGGGGGAACCGCTCGTTGATCGACGCCCAGTCGCCGTGGACGTCGAGGAACTCGACACGGTTGCGGAGATCGAGCCGCCGAAGCACCGCGACGGTGGGCTGGCACAGGCTGCACGCGCCGTCGTAGAACACCCGGATGTCCGTGCGGCGGGGCATCCGCGCGCGCAGCCGCGCACCGACGCGATCCCAGGGCACCCAGAACGCATTGACGGTCAGGAACTGCTCGAAGGTGGGTCCCATCAGCATCCGGATCCCGACGATGAGGCCGATGCCACCGAGGACGAGCGGCACCCGCAGGCGTCGGCTGAAGAGGGCCAGCGGATACGAGGTCTCGACCAGGATCGTGCCTGCTGCCATGAGGCGCGGCAGGAGCGGCAGCTCGGCAATATGGGACCCCCAGTTGACGAGGGGGTCCGAGTCGGAGATGTGATACTGCACGCGCTGCAGCAGGATCGCCATTTGATCCGAGAGCACCCACTCGGATCCGGACGTCCAGATCTTGGCGACGCCGGCAGCAAAAAATACCAGTGAAAGACCCGTCAGGATCAGCTGAATCGGCCACGTGTATTCCGGACTGTCGGCGAGGGGCGCCGCATCGGCGTTCCGGGTCGTTCGAATCAGCCGATCGATGGACCAGGCGTCGCCGGCTTTGGAGAACGCCAGGATCCAGAACGCCAGGACGAGCAGCGCGTCGAAATGGTACGTCTGTCCGAAGTTGTGGGGCAGCCCGAGCAGATAGGTGCCGAGCACGGCTGCCACCGCCATGCTGGGCGTTGTGAACAGCCCGATCGAGGAGAGCACGAGCGACAGCTTCCACACGGTTTCGGTTGCCGCGAGCATCGCCGGGGACAGCACTGGCACCCGGAACGTTTCGAACAGCCAGATCGGCTGCAGCAGCGTGGGCGAGACGCTTCCCCAAATTGAAAAATTGTGGGGGATATAGAACGCGGCGAGCACGCCGAAGAAGATGACGCGGGACACCCCGAGGTTCGTCGCCGGAGCGGGCGCGAACCAGAACGCCATCCACCGCGTACGCAGGTTGTGCAGAAAAGCCATCATCGCGCCTGTGCTGTCGGAGCGGACTCGGCCACGAGCTCCCGTGAGGACGGATGGTCGAGGTTCGCGGCAAACGGCTCCAGGTTCCATCCCATCTTGTAGAGGCGGATGGCGCGCAGCGGGGGTCCCTTTATTTCCCCTTTTTCCTGCCGCGCGTTATATCGGACCATCACGTCAGTGAGTGCCCCCTGGATGCGGGCCTTGCCGTCGGGGCTGTCGGCGATCCGCCGGAGACCCAGCGGAAGCCGGGACTGATCGAGCGGCCACAGCTGGTTGTAACTGAGCAGTGGGACTTCGCGGTTTTCGTCGGTGACACCGAACACTCGCAGCCACGTGAGCGTCGGCTGCCGGTGGACCGCGGAAAACATGGGGTAATTCGAAAAGGGCCAATGCTCCTGTCGCGTGCCGATGTCGTACAAGGACCCGGCGATGACGAACAGGATGAGAAAGTGGGCAACGGCCAATCGGCGCGTAGACATGGCGTTCGCTCGACTCAGTTCGCCGCGACGTCACGGCTTACTGCTGCGTTTGCAAGCTCGACGCCAAGCTCCGGCGCAAGGCGGAGTTGTAAAACTGCCGCGCCGCCCGTACGCTGGACGCGGCGTGGCGCACAAAAAACATTCGTCCAGGACCTGCACCGGTGGCAGCCGATGACCGCCGCGATCACGGCCGTCAGTGTGCTCATTAACGAGAATTCAGGCGGTGTATCTCGACAGGACACCAGCGTGCAAATCGAGGATCTTTTCGCGCGCGAGGGGGTCCGGGTCCGGCTCGAGCGCGTCCGTCACGGTGGTGATCTGGCCGCCCGGGCGCGACAGGCCGCCCGGCGCGGCGATACGCTCGTGGCAGCCGGCGGCGACGGCACCGTCGGGGCCGTGGCGGCCGTCGCTGTCGAAACCGGGCTTCTGTTCGGCGTCCTGCCGACAGGGACGCTCAACCACTTTGCGAAGGATCTTCGGATCCCGTTGGACCTCGCGGGGGCGGTTCGGACGATCGTGGCCGGACGCGTCCGGCCGGTTGACGTTGCAGAAGTCAACGGCCGCATTTTCGTGAACAATTCGAGTCTGGGGATCTATCCCCGCATGGTGTGGGAACGTGACACCGAGCAGCGTCGCGGCCGCCGGAAGGCCACCGCGTTCGGGATCGCCATGCTGCGCACCTGGCGCAGCTACCGCACCATCGCCGGCCGCATGCTCGTGGACGGCGCGCCGCATGTCGTCTGCACGCCGTTCATCTTCATCGGGAACAATGAATACGTGGCGGAAGGATTCCAGCTGGGCGCCCGCATGTCCCTCGACGCGGGGCGGCTCTCGGTCTTCGTGGCCCCCGAGTGTGGCCGTTTCGAGATACTCGGCCTTCCGTTGCGCGCGCTGGTCCGGCGCCTGGATCCCGAGGCCCATCTGGCGCGGTTCAGCGGCGTCACCGTGGACGTGGAACTTGCACGGCCCCGCGTCAGCGTGGCGCTCGATGGGGAAGTGACGATCCTCCGCTCGCCGCTCCGGTACCGGAGCCGGCCCGGAGCGTTGCGGATGCTCGTGCCCCCGGACACCGCCGCCTAGGACGCACCATGCGCGTGATCGTGCACCTGTCGGATATCCACTTCGGGCGCCTCCAGCCCTCGATCGTGGAGCCGCTCGCCTCGAGCATCGTGCAACTCCGTCCGGACCTGCTGGCGGTGTCAGGCGATTTGACGCAGCGTGCCCGCAAGCGGGAGTTCGAGGCTGCGCGCCGCTTCCTCGACGGCATGCCTGTGCCACGGCTGGTCCTGCCGGGAAATCACGACGTGCCGCTCTACAACGTCTTCCGCCGTTTCGGGAGTCCGCTGGCACGGTACAAGCGGGCCATCACGTCCGACCTCTCGCCGGTGTACCGGGACGACGAAATGATCGTCGTCGGCGTGAACACGGCGCGATCGCTGACGTGGGGCGAAGGGCGGATCAACGAAGAGCAGGTGGACCACATCGTCCGCACGCTCGCCGGCGCGCCGGCTGACCTGATCCGGGTCGTCGTCACCCACCACCCGTTCGATCTGCCCGAGGGCGTTCGGGAAGAGCGCCTGCTTGGCGGTGCGGTGATGGCAATGGAAAAGCTGGCGGCCGCGAATGCCGATCTGTTCCTTGCCGGCCACCTGCACCTCAGTCACATCGGACACACGGCCGCGCGCTACAAAATCGCCGGCCACTCGGCGCTGGTGGTCCAGGCCGGCACGGTTTCGACGCGATCGCGCGGCGAACGGCCGTCCTTCAACGTGCTCCGGATCGCCCGCCCGAACATCGCCGTGGAGCGGCTCGTGTGGGATCCCGCCCTTCACGCGTTCGCAGCCACCGCGGCGGGCAGGTTCTGCCACCGTCCCGACGGGTGGCGCGCGGCGGACTGATCCGCGTCAGCCGGCGGGTTGCGTCAGGATCGCGATACGGCCACGCAGCACCTGCGCGCAGCGCCACATGGCGCTCCCGATGACGACGATCACGCACACCATCATCGTCCCGGTCAGCGCGGTGTTCACGTAACCCTGCACGTGCCGGGACGCGTCCGCGCCGACGGCCAGCGGCCAGAAGTTGTCGCGAACGCTCAACGCGCCGGCGGTGAGCGTCGTCACCGACACGAACGCAAGCGGCGCGGCGGTAATCCATGCGTACCGCGCCTTCCCCATGTTGACGATGATCGTGGTGCCCACCGCGAGTGCGACAGAGGCCAGCAGCTGGTTCGCGATGCCGAACATGGGCCAGATCGTGCTGATGCTTCCGGTGCGGATGAAATAGGCCCATGACGCGACCACGAGCAGTGTGGAGATGACCGATCCGGGAATCCATTCCTGGCGCGCCATCGGCGCATGGAACCGGCCGAGGAACTCCTGCACGAGGAAGCGCGCCACACGCGTACCCGTGTCGATTGTCGTCAGGATGAAGAGCGCTTCGAACATCACGGCGAAGTGATACCAGTAGTCCATCAGGCCGCGCATGCCGGGGAGGCCGCTGAAAATCTGCGCAATGCCGACTGCGAGCGAAACAGCGCCGCCGGTGCGTCCGGCCACGCTCTCGCCGACCGCGCTCTCGAGCTGCGGCAGGTTGACGGCGGGGATTCCGAGATGGGCGAACACCGAGGGCGGCGTATTGATGGCGAAGTAGTCGCCGGGGAACATGGCCGTTGCCGCGATGAGCGCGACGATCCCGACGAGGCCTTCCGTCAGCATGGCGCCGTACCCGATCGGGCGGATGTCGGACTCGCGGTCGATCATCTTGGGCGTCGTGCCCGAGGCGATCAGGGCGTGGAATCCGGAGATGGCGCCGCACGCGATCGTGATGAATGCGAACGGGAAG
>JBBWZJ010000291.1:0-15261 GCA_039648985.1 Acidobacteriota bacterium
AATCCCGTGGAGATGAGCCCCAGCACGAGCACGAGGTAGCCGAACACCGGGCGCCCCGTGAAGGTGCCGAGGATCGAAGACACCATGCCGAGCGCCGGCAGGAAGATGATGTACACCTCCGGGTGACCGAAGAACCAGAACAGATGCTGCCAGAGGATCGGGTCTCCGCCTTCCGCCTGGTTGAAGAAATGGGTCCCGACGAGGCGGTCGAGAATGAGGCACGTGCTGGACACCATGACCGCGGGCATCGAAAAGATCACCATGAACGACACGACCAGCATCGACCAGACGAACAGCGGAATCCGGCTCAGCGACATGCCGGGAGCGCGCATCTTGAACACGGTGATGACGATCGAGACCGCCATGATCAGCCCCGACACCTCCGTGAAGGTGATGAGCTGCGCCCATGTGTCGGCACGCTTCCCGTACGAATATTCCGGACCCGCGAGCGGGGGGTAGCTGAACCAGCCTGCGTCCGGTCCGGCATTCAGCAGGAACATGGTGTAGAGGAAGAGTCCGCCGAAGAGGAACATCCAGTAGCCGAACGCCACCAGCCGCGGCAGCGCGATGGCGCGCGCGCCCACCATCAGCGGCACGAAGTAGATGCCGAACGCCAGCATCACCGGGACCGCGAAGAGGAACATCATCGTGGTGCCGTGGACGGTGAACACCTGGTTGTACAGGTCCGGCGTCAGGAAATTGTTGTCAGGCCTCGAGAGCTGGATCCGCATCAGCACGGCGAGCATCCCCGCAAGGGCGAAGAACCCGAAGGCGGTGACGATCGACCGGCGACCGATCGACTTGTGATCGACGTGCGAGAACCACCCGAACAGACCGCCGGGATCTCGCCACGTGCGCTCGAGCTCGAGGGCCTCGCGTTCGAGGAGGGCGGGGTCGAGGTGCGGCGACGTCACTGGAGCGTCTCCAGGTAGGCGATGACGGCCTGCAGATCGTCGGACGACAGGCCGGTCGGCGGCATCCGGCTGCCGGGCTTCAGGTGCTGCGGATCGGCAATCCACCCCGCGAGATAGCCCCGCGTGTTCGGCGCCGTGCCCGCCGCAATCGTGCTTCGCGTCGCGAAATGCGTAAGATCCGGCGCGGTCCGCGCGCCCGCGTTCGTGCCGCGAATCGTATGGCACATCGCGCACGGGCCCTGTTCGACGACGTTCCGGCCGCGCGCCGTCTGCGCGCTCCCGGGATCCGGCGCCGGCTTGCGCTGCGCCGAGAGCCAGCCTTCGAATTGCTCCGACGGCTCAGCGACGACAGTGAACGCCATGTGCGCATGCTGCACGCCGCAATATTCGGCGCACTGCCCCCGGAATACGCCCGGCGTGTCGGCCTGGAGCAGCAGCGTGTTCTCGCGCCCGGGAATCAGGTCCGTCTTGCCGTGGAGGTTGGGCACCCAGAAGCTGTGGATGACGTCACTCGCCTGGAGGCTGACCACCACGGGGCGTCCCACCGGCAGATGGAGCTCGTTCGCCGTCGTGAACTGCAGCGAGGGATCCGCGTCGAGATACTCGATGTTCCACCACCATTGGTATCCCGTGATCCGGACGTGGAGCGCGTTCGACGACGGGAGCGACCCGAGCGCGCGGCCCGTCAGCACGCTCGCGAGCAGCAGGCCGACGAGCGCCACGGTCGACACCCCTACCGAGATGCTGATGTTGCGCGTCAGCGTGGACTCGGGGACCGCCGTTGCCGATCCGCGGCGGCCGCGCGCGATCGCCACGGCCAGCGCAAGCATCACGATGACGAACACGACGGTGCACACCCAGAACATCAGCCACCAGAGCTGTTCAATCCGTCCGGCCTGGGGCCCGGCCGAATTGAGCACGGACTGGATGGAGTACTCCTTCATCGGTGCCCCGTCTGCTTCGGCGTCTCGCGCTCCTTCCGCGTTTCCGCCTTCTTCGTCGCCATGTCGTCGTCGCGGCCCGGCGCCGCGTCCTGGGGCGTTTGGCCGCTCAGCGACTGCACATACGCGACAATCTGCCAGACCTGTTGATCGGGGACACGGCCCCCGAACGCCGGCATCCCGTCGGGCCGGCCCTGCACGATCGTCGAGTAAATCTGGTCAGGGGACGACCCGTAGATCCACTTGCCGTCCATCAGCGGCGGACCAATCCCCCCGCCCCCCTGTGCGTGGCATCCGTTGCAGTTGTAGGCGGCGAAGAGGCGCTTGCCCTCCCCCATGCCGTACGCATTCCCTTCGTACGGGCTCCGCGTGAGTGTCGGAGCGGGCGGTTCTCCCGGGACGAGGTCGGTCAGGTGCACCGAGTCCTGGCGCGCCGCCGCAGCCGGCAGCTGCTGGTAGTCGCGCTTCTCGCGCTCGCACCCCGCGATGAGCGGCATGACGGACAGCACGACGAGAACAGCCCCGCGCCTCATCAGAGTTCTCCTGCGGCCTGCGAGCCGTTGTCGGCCCTGGGCACGTGATAGGCGCGCAGGATGTCGTCGATCGCCCCGCGCCGGCGGACGATGAAGTCGTCGAGGAGGCGCCGCCGCTGGTCGCCACGGCGCACCGCCATGGAAATGTCGAACGTGAACGGAAGATCGGGATCGGCGTGAGGGGAGACGGGCGTGATGTCGAGGGGTTCGGCCTGGCGTGCCGCGAAATAACCGGCCAGTGGCCCCCAGACGATCGCGGCATCCACATCCCCCCGGGCCACGGCCTCCACGATGCGGGCCGGCGGGTTCGGCCGCGAGTAATCGCCGATCACCGAGTACCCGACGACGTTCGTGATGATGCCGCGGCTGCTGAGCGCATGCGCCGGCGGACTGTTCGAGAAGTCGTCGCCAATCATCTGCACGCCGACGCGCAGGCGGCGCAGCGCCGGATCGTCGAGCGACGCAAGTGCCAGATGGCGTCTGCGTGGCGCGACGAAGACGTAGGTCGACTTGTAGTAGGGACGCGTCGTGTCCGTGCGGTCCAGGCGGGACGGGACACCCATGACGACGTCGCACTCGCCCGCGTTCAGGGTATTCCGCAAGAACCCGCGCCGCTGCGCCCACCATGTGTACGACACGCGGGCGCCGAGGTCCCGCGCCGCCATCTCGGCCAGCCGGTTCTCGAACCCTTCGCCGCGATCGTTCGAGAACGGCAGGTTGTTCGGATCCGCGCAGACCCGCAGAAGCTCCGCAGGCGGACGGTAGTGCCACGCGGCCAGGCACCCGCAGGCGGCCACGAAGATCGTCGCGGTGATCGCGAGGCCCGCCTTCATTTGCCTTCCACCGTGAACACGTACAGCGTGCCGCCGCGGTTCGTGTCCATCTTGAGGTCCGCCATCGCCTTGCCCCAGCCAACCGCCGCAGTCGGATCCCGCGTGTCCAGATCGTTGACGACAACCCCGCCGGGCCATCCGCCAATGCCGCTGAATACCGCGACGTACTGGTGGCCGTCGGGTCCACGGTAGGTGATCGGCTGCCCGATCACGCCGGACCCGGTCTTGAACTGCCACAACACCTGACCGGTGCGCGCGTTGACCGCTTTGAACCAGCCCTCCATCGTGCCGTAGAAGACGAGGTCCCCGGCTGTCACCACCGTTCCGCTCCACGCGGGGTACTTCTCAGGGATCTTCCAGACCGCCTTGCCGGCTGCCGGATCCCAGCCGGTCAGCTCTCCCTGATTGCCGCCCGGACCAGGCTTGTAGACAACGTTGGCGCCGACGTACGGCGTGCCGGCGATGTAGCTGACCTCGGCGCCTTCGAAGTCCATGCACAGGTTGTTGTGCGGCACATACAGCAGCCCGGTTCGCGGCGAGAACGACGAGGGCTGCCAGTCCTTCGCGCCCGGCGCCGCCGGGCAGATGTCGCGGACGACGTGATTGGTGCCGGTCTTCTTGTCTTCGACCGGCATGAGCTTGCCGCTCTTCAGATCGACACCTTTGCTCGACGTGATGTGCGCGAACGGCGTTGCCGAGAGGACCTCGCCCGACGTGCGGTCCACGACGTACATATAACCGTTGCGATCCGGGTGGACGAGCACCTTGTGCTTCGTTCCGCCCATGTCGAGATCGAGCAACACGTTCTCGTTGACGCCGTCGTGATCGTAGAGATCGTGGGGGCTCCACTGGTAGAACCAGCGGGCTTCGCCGGTGTCGATGTCGCGGGCGAAGATGCCGGCGCACCACTTGTTCTCGCCCGGCCGCTGGTCCGGGTTCCACGGACCCGGGTTGGCGGTGCCGGCGAAGACGAGGTTCGTCTCGGGATCGAACGACATCCACCCCCACATCGTCCCCCCGCCGGTCTTCCAGGCCTCGGTCGGCCACGTGCGGATGCCGAGATCCGTGCCGCGATCCTGTGGGTAGAACGGCTTGAAGTGCGGGCCGATGAGCACGTCCTTGTCGGGACCCGTTGCGTAGGCCTTCCAGGCCAGCTTGCCTGTCGCGGCATCGAGGGCGACGAGCCAGCCGCGGACACCGAACTCGCCGCCGCTGTTGCCGACGATGACCTTGCCCTTGGCGACGATCGGGGCCATGGTGATCGTCTCGCCCTTGTTGATGTCGGCGAGGCGGGTGACCCACTTTTCCTGACCGGTCCCGGCATCGAGCGCGATCGTCCGGCCGTCGAGCGTGTTGAAGATGATCGAGCCGTTCCAGTACGCGGCTCCGCGGTTGACCGTGTCGCAGCAGGCGACACCTTTGGCCGCGGACAGCGTCTCCGGGTCGTACTTCCACTTCATGGGCGCGCCCGGCTGGGTCAGGTCGAGGGCGAACACCAGGTTGGGGAAGGGGCTGACCAGAAACATTGTCGAACCAACGACGAGCGGAGCGGCTTCGTGCCCCGCGACCACGCCCGTCGAAAAGGTCCAGGCGACCTTGAGCCGCGCGGCGTTGCCGGCGTTGATTTCGTCGAGCGTGCTGTACCGGGTGCTCGCGTAATTCTTCGCCGGCATCACCCACTGCCCGTCGTCCTGCTGCAGCTTCAGCAGGTCGGGTTCGGAGAAGGCCCCTTTCAGCGGACTGCCCGACGCAGAGGCGGTTGACGAGGTGTTGCTGGCCGGATCGTTATCGCGATCGCAGGCCGCTGCGAGGATGCCGATCAGCAGGACAGTCGTGATGGCGGCGCGGCGGCTCAGCGTGTCCCAATCCATCATCTACTCACCTTGCAAGCTACTGACCAAGCTCGGCGTGAGCGTTAGAACTTGCGCCGCAGCTCTTCCATCAACTCGAAGATGTTCGTCTGTTCCATGAGGGCGCGGGTCTCCTCGCGCTCGGGCGCATCGGGTGCGACGCCGAGCCGGTCGGAGATTCTGCTGAGCATCCGGAGAACCATCGTCATCTCCTGCTCCGCCAGCAGATCGATCTGCAGATCGAGATGGTCGCGGCGGTCACTCTGCTGGCTCATGCGATTTTGTGTAATGAGCACGAACACGGCGAGGATCACGCCTTCCATGGACACGATCATCGTCAGCAGGCCGTACGGGTACGGATCGAACCGCCACGTGTTCGGGCCGAAGCTGTTCCACGCCATCCAGGCCGCGAAGCCGGCCAGGTGCGCGACGGCGAAGGCGAACGTGCCCGCGGCGTTCGTAATCGCGAGGCTGATGCGCCCGCCGAGCGCGACGCCGTCTTGTTCCCGCTCGAGGCGTGCGATCTCCTCGACGTTGCGGAGCGCGGCGTTGCGCTGTAGGGTCGGCTGCTCGCCTGTCATCACGCGTCTCCGGTGATGCACATCACGGACGCGCCGTGTGCTGGTCGTCGTTCGTGCGGAGCACCCGCCACGTCCATGGTCCGAGCGAGAGTGCGCTGATGGACGCGGAAGACACCTCGAACCTGTCGAACAGATCGAGCGACACGCCCGCGCAGTGAAGGATGGCCGTCCGGATCACGTCCTGATGGCTGACGAGTGCCACGGTCTCGTGCGGGTGCGTAGTCCGCAGGTGATCGAGCATGCGTACCACGCGCCGCTGCACGTCGAGCGCGGTTTCCCCTCCTGGTACGGCGGCCGTCGACCGATGCGCATTGAAGCGCCGCCACGCGGGCAGCCGATCGAGCGCATCGAAGGTGCATCCTGTCCATTCCCCGAAATCGAGCTCGATCAAGCTGTCGAGAGCGGTGACCTCCACGCCGTGGGCCGCGGCGATTGGTTCCGCCGTCAGCACCGCCCGCTCGAGCGGGCTCGAATACACGGCCGCGATCGGGGTCAAGGCGAGTCGGGCGGCGAGCGCCGCGACCTCGGCCCGCCCTCGGGCGCTCAGACCCACACCTGGCAGGCGCCCCACGAGGCGCTGCCCGACTGCATCCGTGTGCCCGTGGCGTATGAGCAGCGCGACTGTTTCCGTCTCGGCAGGGTCGTTCATCGGGAGGTCGCGGCTGCTGCACAGCCGTCAACCGGACCGCGTGAGATTTTCATACGCGCGCCGTCTCCCGCGAGGCGCCTGCGAGCTGCTTGGCGCTGAGGTACCGGCACCAGGCCACGAGCTCCGCGTCGGCCAGCGAATAAATCACCGCGCTCGCGTCGCGGCGGCGGGTGACCAGCCCGGCGTGGAAGAGCACCTGGAGGTGTTTCGACGCGGTCGACTGCTGCATGGCGAGCGACGCGGCGAGCTGCCCGACCGCCTGCTCGCCGCGCGAAAGCGCCTCGATGATGCGCACGCGGACGGGCTCGCCCAACGCGCGCGCCCGACTGGCAATGAGGCTGACATGTTCCTCGGAAAGACGCTTCATAACGGCATAGGGGGATGTGCGCTTATCGGAATACGACGGGATCGCAATGTGCGCATGTGCTCGGATTGGAACCCGCTTTGCTACTTACCTCACCGCCGACTGCCCCGCGAGTAAGCAAGGCCGACTCCACGCAGGACGGGAAAGGACAGACGAAACCCCCATGCGGATTCTGATTACCGGTGGCGCAGGATTCATCGGGTCCCATCTGGCCGACGACCTCCTCCGCCACGGGCACCACGTGCGCGCCCTCGACAACCTCTCGCCCCAGGTTCATGGCCCCGACGCCGTGCGTCCCGCGTATCTGGACCCGCAGGTCGAGCTCGTCCGGGGCGACGTGCGCGACGGCCACATCGTCCAGCGGGCGCTCGAGGGGGTCGACGCGGTGTACCACTTCGCGTCCGCCGTCGGCGTCGGGCAGAGCATGTACGAGATCGAGCACTACACGTCCACGAACAACCTTGGCACCGCCGTCCTGCTGCAGGCGCTCATCGCGCGTCCTGTCGCACGCCTCGTCGTTGCGTCGAGCATGAGCCTGTACGGCGAAGGGTTGTATCGATCGGCCGACGGCACGCTCCGGGCGGGCACCGAACGGGCCCTCGAGCAGTTGCGCGCCGCGGACTGGGAACTGCACGACGAGCGCGGCGCGCCGCTCACGCCGGTGCCGACGCCGGAGACCAAGGCGCCGTCGCTCTCGTCGGTGTATGCGCTCTCGAAGTTCGACCAGGAGCGGCTCTGTCTGATGATCGGGCGCGCCTACAACATGCCGACGGTGGCGCTGCGGTTCTTCAACGTCTTCGGCACGCGTCAGGCGCTCTCGAATCCGTATACGGGCGTGCTCGCCATCTTCGCCGCGCGGCTGTTGAACAACAACGCGCCGCTCATCTTCGAAGACGGGCTGCAGCGCCGCGATTTCGTCAGCGTGCACGATGTCGTCCAGGCGTGCCGGCTCGCGCTCGTGGTCCCTGAGGCGGCCGGGTGCGCGTTCAATGTCGGGAGCGGCCAGTCGTACACCGTGCGCGAGGTCGCCGCGATGATGGGCGCGATTCTCGGCAAGGACCTCGAACCTGACGTGTGCGGCAAGTACCGCGTCGGCGACATCCGCCACTGCTTTGCGGACATCACGCACGCGACCGCGGTGCTCGGGTACCGGCCGCAGACGATGCTCGATGAGGGGCTCGTGGAGCTCGCCGAATGGCTGCAGGACCAGGCGGCCGACGACCGGGTGGCGGCGGCGAGCCGGGAACTGGCGGTGAGGGGGTTGACGGTATGACCGGCGAGACGGTCCTGATAACGGGCGGCGCAGGCTTCGTCGCCACGAACGTGGCGGACCGCCTGCTCCGCGACGGCGCGCGCGTACGGCTCTTTGACAACCTGTCGCGCGCGGGCGTGGAACAGAACGTCCGGTGGCTCCGGGAGCAGCACGGGGATCAGGTGGATCTGCAGCTCGGGGACGTCCGCGACGCGGCGGCGCTGCGATCCGCCGTCACCGGCGTCCAGCGCGTGTTCCATTTCGCGGCGCAGGTTGCGGTCACGACGAGCCTGACGGATCCGTTCCTCGATTTCGACGTGAACGCCCGCGGGACGCTGAACCTGCTCGAGGCGATCCGCGCCCTCGACGATCGCCCGAGCCTGATCTTCACGTCGACGAACAAGGTGTACGGCCATCTGGACGACGTGTCGCTGCGGAAGCGGGGGCTGCGCTACGAGCCGGAAGCGGAGGCGGTGGCGCGCCGCGGGATCTCGGAAGCGCGGCCGCTCGACTTCCACAGTCCGTACGGGTGTTCGAAGGGAGCGGCGGAGCAGTACGTGCTCGACTACGCGCGGACGTTCGACCTGCCGGCGGTCGTCTTTCGAATGAGCTGCATCTACGGCCCGCACCAGTTCGGCACGGAGGACCAGGGGTGGGTGGCGCACTTCCTCATCCAGGCGCTCGAGGGGAAGCCGCTGACGCTGTACGGCGACGGACTGCAGGTCCGGGACATTCTGTTCGTCGAAGATCTGGTGGACGCGATGCTGCTTGCGCATCGCGAGATCCACCGCACGAGCGGCGAGGCGTACAACATCGGCGGCGGACCCTCGCGGACGGTCTCGCTCCTCGAGCTGCTCAATCTCATCGCCCAGATGACCGGTGTGCGCCCCGCGGTCAGCATCGAGCCGTGGCGTCCCGCGGATCAGCGATATTACGTCTCCGACAGCGCCAAATTCGAAGAGGCGACTGGCTGGCGGCCGACCACCTCCGTGAAGAAGGGAGTCGGCCTGCTGCTCGCCTGGCTGATGCAGCAGCGGACCGCCGCCACGCGCGAGGTCGTCGGGGGCCGGGTGGCGTCGTGAAGTTCGCGCTCGTCAACCCGCGGTGGACGTTCGAGGGGAGCATCTACTTCGGGTGTCGCGAGCCGCATTTGCCACTCGAGTACGGGTACGCGAAGGCGCTGCTCGAACGGGCCGGCCACGAGGTGCTGCTCGTCGACGGGCACCTGCACGATATGCCTGCGGGCGAGATTGCCGCCCGCGTCGCGGCGTTCGCTCCCGATCGCCTCGTCATGACCACGGCGCCAAGTTACCTGTTCTGGCGGTGCGCGCCCCCGGAGCTGCGCGTGCCGCAGGAAGTCCTGCTCGCGCTCGAACACGTACCGGCCCTGCGCATCGCTGTCGGTCCGCACGCCTCAACAACGCCCGGCGCGACGCTCCGCAAGCTGGGCGCAGACGTGGCCGTCATGGGCGAGTGCGAAGACGTGCTGCCGGCGCTCGCCGCGGCTCCGGACTCGTGGAGCGCGGTCGCTTCCATCGCCCGGATCGTCGACGGATCCGTGCAGATTCAGGGCGGCCCGAACCAGACGGACATGGCAGCCCTGCCCGCCTTGAAGTGGCGGCCGGACGACATCGTGCGCCACCGCCACCATCACCACCGCTTCGACGCGGCGCCGACAGCGCCGGGAGCCGAGATGGAGGTGTCCCGCGGCTGTCCGTATCACTGCAGCTTCTGCGCGAAGGACAACTTCCGCGACGACTACCGCAAACGCCCGCTCGCGGTGATTCTCGAGGAGGTCGATCACCTGATCGCTGCGGGGGTCGAGTACGTCTATTTCATCGACGAGATCTTCCTCCCGGATCGGGCGCTGCTCGAGGCGCTCGTGGAGCGGCCGATCCGCTTCGGCGTCCAGACCCGGATTGATTTGTGGAGCACCGCGATGCTCGACCTGCTCGGGCGCGCGGGCTGCGTCTCGATCGAGGCGGGCGTCGAGAGCATTACGGTCGAGGGCCGGAACCTGCTCGACAAGGGCAGCCGCCTCACGACGGAGCAGATTGCGGCCCGCCTGATTCACGCCAGGAGCAGCGTGCCCTTCGTGCAGGCGAATCTGCTGGAGTCCGGTTCGGACGACCCGGCCGACGTCGAGCGCTGGCGCCAGCACCTGCAGCAGTTCGGCGTGTGGGCGAACAAGCCGGTACCGATGTTTCCGTATCCCGGCTCGCCCGGATATTCGAAGCGATGGGGCGCCCCGGACGATGTCGCCTGGGAGCGGGCGATGGAGCACTACCTCGCGCAGTTCGACGAGTTCAGCGACATCCAGGACGCCCGGCCGCAGCCGCTCGCGGCCCTCGAGCTCGCCGCGCCGGCAGGCGGACGCGGGAAGCCCGGGCTGCGGCAATAACATGACGGGCGCAGCGGCGAGGAGGTCCGGGCGCGCGACCACCACTCGCCGCGTGCTGATGACAGCGGACGCGGTTGGCGGCGTCTGGCAATACGCCACCACCCTGGCGGCCGCACTCCAGGAGGGGGGCGCGGACGTGCTGATCGCGCTGATGGGTCCCAAGCCGACCCAGGACCAGCGCGACGAGCTATCGCGGCGCGGGCTGCGCGTCGTGGAGGGTTCGTACCGCCTGGAATGGATGGAGGAGCCCTGGGACGACGTTCGCGCGGCCGGCGAATGGCTGCTCGGCCTCGAACGCGCGTTTGGTCCCGACGTCGTCCACCTGAACGGCTACTGCCACGCCGCGCTGCCGTGGCAGCGGCCGGTGGTTGTCGTCGCGCATTCGTGCGTCCGATCGTGGTGGCGCGCGGTTCATGGCGAGGCCGCCCCGCCGTCCTGGGAGCGCTACTCGCGCGAGGTGGCGCGCGGGCTGCGGGCTGCCTGGCAGGTCGTGGCGCCGACCGAGGCGATGCTTCGGGCGCTTCGCGACGAGTACGGTGGAGTCCAAGGCGGGCGTGTCATTCCGAACGCGCATGTCGCGGTCGAGCCGCCGCCCGCGACGAAGGCCGACATGATCTTCGCCGCCGGCCGCGTGTGGGACCAGGCGAAAAATATCAGGGCCTTGTGCGACGTGGCGCCGTCGCTGCCCTGGCCGGTCTACGTCGCCGGCGACAGGGTGTCGCCAGCGGATGGCCGCGAGGAACCGGCGGGCGGCGTCCGCTGGCTCGGTCGCGTTCCGGGGCAGGTCATTCGAGAGTGGTACGGGCGGACAGCGATTTACGCGCTGCCGGCGCGGTACGAGCCGTTCGGCCTCTCCGTGCTGGAGGCCGCATCCGCCGGGTGTGCACTCGTCCTAGGAGACATCGCGAGCCTGCGCGAAAACTGGGACGGCGCGGCGGTGTTCGTCGCGCCGGACGATCGGAGCGGACTCGCGGCACGGCTGACCGAGCTCATCGAGGATCCCGCGCGGCGGCAGGCGCTTGCGGCGCGTGCCGTCCGGCGCGCGAGCCAGTTCACGCTGGCGCGCATGACGAGTGCGTATGCCGAGCTCTACGCCTCGGCGCCGGGGACGGGAGCGTTCGCCAATGCGCCAGGGTGTTGACGGGGAAGCATGAAACCACACATCGCCTTCTTTGGTTCGAGCCTCGTGTCGGCGTACTGGAATGGCGCCGCGACCTACTATCGCGGCATCATCCGTGCGCTCCACGCGCGCGGATACGAGGTGACGTTCTACGAGCCTGACGCCTACGAGCGGCAGGCGCACCGGGACATCGACGATCCCGACTGGGCGAAGGTCGTCGTATACCCCGGCGAGGGAGAAGACGGTGTGGCCCGCGCGCTCGAGAGTGCCCGGCACGCCGACGTCATCGTCAAGACGAGCGGGGTCGGTGTGTTCGACAGGTGGCTCGAGGCCGCCGTGCCGGCAGCGAAGGCTTCGCATGCACTCGCGATTTTCTGGGACGTGGACGCACCGGCGACGCTGGACCGCCTCGAGCAGGACCCGTCGGATCCCTTTCATGCGCTGATTCCGCAGTACGACCTGGTGCTCACCTACGGCGGCGGCGATCCCGTTGTCGATGCGTACACGGCCGTGGGCGCCCGGCGGTGCGTGCCGATTTACAACGCACTCGATCCCGCGACTCACTTTCCCGTGCCGCCGGACCCGCGATTCGAGGCGGACCTCGGATTCCTCGGCAATCGGCTGCCGGATCGGGAACGGCGGGTCGAAGAGTTCTTCCTGGCCGCCGCGGCCGCCCGGCCGCAGCAGCGGTTCCTGCTCGGTGGCAACGGCTGGGACGACAAGCGGATGACGCCGAACGTCCGGCGTGTGGGCCATCTTTACACCCGCGATCACAACGCCTTCAACTGCACGCCGCGCTCGGTGCTGAACATCAGCCGCGACAGCATGGCCCGGTATGGCTTTTCGCCGGCGACGCGCGTGTTCGAAGCCGCGGGCGCCGGTGCCTGCCTCATTACGGATGCCTGGGTGGGAATCGAGTTGTTCCTGGAGCCCGGGACGGAGGTCCTCGTCGCGGAAAGCGGCGACGCGGTTGCGGCGCATGTTGCGGCACTCGACGACAGCACCGCGCGGACGATCGGCGAGGCCGCCATGCGGCGCGTCCGGGCCGAGCACACGTATGCACAGCGGGTGCTGCAGCTCGAGACCGTGCTCGCGGACGGCGTGAGCGTCTGAATGCCCCAGGACGCCGCGCCTCCGCTCGTGCTCGTGGTCGAGGACGACATTTCCACGAGGAAGCTGTACGTCGCGATGCTGACGGAGCGGGGCTTCGACGTGCGGGAAGCGCACAACGGCCTGCAGGCGGTTGAAAAGGCGGGGGAGCTGCTGCCGGCCGCGATCGTCACGGACCTGGCGCTCCCGGGGATCGATGGGTTCGAGTTGTGCCGGCGGCTGCACCACGACACGAGGACACGGCACATCCCCGTCATGGCCGTCACGGGGCGGTACGTCTCGCCGGCCGACCTCGAACGTGCACGCCGGGAGGGGTGCCAGGCCGTGCTGGTCAAACCGCTCGAGGCCGCCAGGCTCGTCGACGAGCTCAAGGGCGTTCTGGCCGCCGGACTGAAGGCTCCGCTGGGGATCGAATGAGGCTCGTGATCTTCGGACTGACGATCAGTTCGTCGTGGGGCAATGGGCACGCGACGCTCTGGCGTGCGCTCTGCCGGGGGCTGCACGCCCGTGGACACGACGTCGTGTTCTACGAGCGGGACGTGCCGTACTACGCGCGGCACCGCGATCAACTCGAGCCACAGGGGTGCCGGCTCCGGTTGTACTCGGAGTGGGCGGGCGTGCTGCCCGAGGCGCGGCGCAGTCTTCGCGACGCCGACGTCGGCATGGTGACCTCCTACTGCCCCGATGCGCGCGCAGCCACGGCGCTCGTGCTCGACTCGCCGGTCGCATCGAAGGTCTACTACGATCTCGACACGCCTGTGACGCTCGCCAGACTGCGGGAAGGGCAGTCGGTGGACTATCTTCCGGAGGGCGGCCTCGGCGCCTTCGATCTGGTCCTCAGTTACACGGGGGGCCGGGCGCTCGACGAGCTGCGAACCGCGCTCGGCGCGCGCGAAGTCGCGCCGCTGTACGGCAGCGTCGATCCGGATGTCCATCGGCCGGTGGCGCCGGCGCCGCAGCTCGCCTGCGACTTGTCCTACCTGGGGACGTACTCGGCCGATCGCCAGGATGCGCTCGAGCGGCTCTTCATCGAGCCGGCGACCCTGCGTCCCTCGCGCCGGTTCACCCTTGCGGGTTCCATGTACCCGGCCGATTTCCGGTGGACGCCGAACATGTTCTACCTCTCGCACCTTCCGCCCGGCGACCACCCGGCGTTCTACTGCTCGTCGGCGCTGACGCTCAACATCACCCGGGGACCGATGGCGCAGATGGGTTTCTGTCCGTCGGGCCGCCTCTTCGAAGCGGCGGCGTGCGGCGCGGCGATGCTCAGCGACTGGTGGACCGGTCTGGACGCGTTCTTCACGCCCGGCGACGAGATACTGATCGCGAACGATACGGCCGACGCCGTGGCGGCGCTCGACCTGCCGGACGTTGAACGGGCCGGCATCGGAAGACGGGCGCGGGAGCGCGCGCTCGACTGCCACACCGGCGCAATCCGGGCCGCGGAGCTGGAGCAGGCGATCGTGCATCACTCGGACATCAGCGTTCCGGTGGAGTGACCATGTGGGGCATCGTTCCAGCGGCGGGGCAGGGGAGCCGGATGCAGCCGCTCGCGTTCTCGAAGGAGCTGCTGCCCGTCGGCAGCAGGCGCGACGGCGACAAGGACAGGCCGCGCGCTGTCAGTGAATATCTGGTCGAGCGGCTCGTGCTTGGCGGCGCGGACAAGATCTGCTTCGTCATCTCGCCGGGCAAATCCGACATTCTCGAGTACTACGGCGGCGGCGTCTTTTCGGCGAGCGTCTTTTACAGCGTCCAGCCCCACGCATCCGGGCTCTGCGATGCGATATTCCGGGCCCTTCCGCTCATTGCCGACGACGAGCAGGTGCTGGTCGGATTGCCGGACACGATCTGGTTTCCCGAGGGCGGGCTCCGGGAGCTGCCAGACGACGAGCTGTCGTTCCTGCTCTTTCCGGTGGCGCGCCCCGAGCTCTTCGACGCGGTCGTCCTCGAGGGCGATCGCGTCCTGGAGATCCAGGTCAAGCGTCCGGATGCGCGCTCCCGCTGGATTTGGGGCGCCTTCAAGATGCCCGGCCGCACGCTTCGCGAACTGCACGGGTTGTGGCTGGCGCGCGGGCAGTCGGACGAGTACGTGGGGACGCTGATCAATGCGTGGATGCGCGAGGGCGGCGCGGCGCGCGGCGTGTGCGCCGGCAACAGTTACGTGGATGTCGGGACGGTGCAGGGATATCGCGAGGCCATCGCGCTCCTCAGTGGAGGTGACACGGTGGCGGCGCCGGCTGCGGGAGGCGCCGGTGCGAACGCGGACGGGATGCGTCGCTGAGCGGTGAAGCTGATTGCATGGGCGATCGGGCACATCAAGCCGTACCGGCAGCGCGTGCTGCTGCTCGCCGCGCTGGCGTGTGTGGAAGTGGCGCTGCGGGTGCTGCTGCCCTGGCCGATGAAGGCGGTCGTCGACGTCGCGCTCGGATCGCAGGCCCCGCCGGCCTGGCTCGTGTCGCTGCCGGGCGTCCGGGCGTCGAGCCGCGAGTCCCTGCTCGTCGCCGTCGTGGTCCTCGGGTTGATCGTCCAGGTGGCGCACCAGACAGTGCTCATGTCACACACACGGCTGTATAGCGAGACGGGACACCGCATCACGCGGGATCTCCGGCAGCGCCTGTTCACGCACCTGCAGGCGCTCAATCTGCGGCACCACGCCCGGACGCCGGTGGGTGAGTCCGTGTACCACCTCGAAGCCGACGCGGGATGTCTCGAA
>JBBWZJ010000293.1:0-15377 GCA_039648985.1 Acidobacteriota bacterium
GCACCCCTGGCACCCCTGGCACCCCTGGCACCCTTGGCACCCCTGGAATACGTGCGATATTCTCCGCACATCACACTCGAGTGTCGCGATTCCGCCACTGCGACAGTGGCTGTCGTTCTCGTGTCCAGGAGGTCTGATGCGTCGCTCCGCTCTCAGAGCATTGTGCGTTCTCGCAGTTGCGGCGGCCGGGGCGCTCGTGTCGGCGCAGGGTCCGGGAGCCCAGGGCGGCAATGGCGGCGGACGCCGGGGTCAGCCGGGCGTCCCCATGCAGCCTGGCGAGGAGTGTCCTCCGGGCACGACGGAAGTGCGTAAAGGCCGGTGCCAGCCTCCGGACAAACCGGCGCCGAGCATCGTGGACTACCGTCCCAAATCGACCGTGGTGGCCGAGGCGCACATGGTGCCGAAGGCAAAATACCCTGTCGTGGACATCCACAGCCACCTGACGATCACGCCCGCGAACATCGAGCAGACGATCAGGGAGATGGACGCGCTCAACCTGCGCGTCCTCAACAATCTGAGCGGAGGCTCCGGGGCGGCACTCAAGGAAAAGGTCGAGACGATTCGCAACAGTCCCTATAAGGACCGGTTCCGCGTGTTTGCGAACGTGAACTGGGACGGGGCCGGGGGCCCGGGCTGGAAGGACAAAGAGGTGGCGGGGCTGCGCCAGGCAGTCGCGGACGGCGCCGTCGGCCTCAAGATCTTCAAGGAGCTCGGCCTCCGCAACCGGAAGGCGGACGGCTCGCGCCTCAAGATCGACGACCCCGACCTGGATCCGATTTTTCAGCTCTGCGCCGAGCTGAACATTCCCGTGCTGATTCACACGGCGGACCCGGCGCAGTTCTTCGAACCAATCGACAACCACAACGAGCGCTGGCTCGAGCTCGGGCTGTTCCCGAACCGCGGGTATCCGCAGGACCGGTTCCCGTCCTTCGAGACGCTGATGCAGGAGCGGGACCGGATGTTCGCGCGGAACCCGAAGACCCGATTCATCGCCGCGCATTTCGCCTGGTACGGCAACGACGTCGCGCGGGCCACCCGCATGCTCGAAGCCATGCCGAATGTGTACCTGGAAGTCGCAGCGGTTCTGTACGAGTTCGGCCGGCAGCCGCGCGCGTGGACCGGGTTCTTCACGAAGTACCAGGACCGCGTCCTCTTCGGGAAGGACACCTACGAGCCGTCCGAGTATCCGTACTACTGGCGCGTGTTCGAGACGACCGACGAGTACTTCGACTACTACCGCACCTACCACGCGTTCTGGAAGCTGTACGGCATGGGACTTCCCGACGGCGTGCTCAAGAAGCTCTACTCCCAGAATGCTGTCCGGATCACGCCGGGGATGCCGCAGACCGGCTGGTAGCAGCCGCGTCCACTAGCGGACGGTGAGACGGTCGTTGACTGACGTCACCCCGGCGGTCTCCCGCGCGAGCTGGACGGCGCGAGCACGTTCAGCTTCGGACCGCACGGTCCCCTTGAGCGTGATGACGCCGTTGTCGTTCTCGATATCGATCGCTGCCGCCTTCACCGTGTCGTCGAGCGCCATTTTTGCCTTGATCTTGCCGGTCAAAGCCGCGCTCTCCAGCGCGTGCTCCGCCGCGTTTGCGCCAACCGCGACTTTCTCCCCCACCGCCGCACCGGTCTCGCGGGCCTTCGAAGTGTCCACCGGCCGTCGCTCCGGAGTGCCGACGGACGGCTGAGTGGCGGGGTGCGGGGTGCCGCGATCGCCAACCCGATATCCCATGAAGAACGCCACGCCGGCAGCGAGCACAATCAGAATCACGACGAGCCGCACAAGTGCTCCGAACATAGAACCCTCCCGTGCTCCGTGAAGCATCAGCCGTGCCTGCGGCAGCACTTCCCGTGGGACGGGTTGCTGGTTGACATCGCCTGCCCGGCCCCCGTACTGTCTATGCTCCCCTCGTAATCAGAATTGGCCGGAAGTCCCCCAGGCAGGAGTGTTCGATGACACGTACAGAATCATTGGCGGCCGCAGCGTTCCTTGCCGGAACACTCGGATTCGCCTCGCACGCGGGCGCGCAGAATATCAGGCTCGACAAGACGGTCGCGTTCAACCAGCTCGTGACCGACCCGGGTACGGTCGCAGACACCGGAACCGAGGTGCGGCAGGGTCCCGTGGAAGAAGACCAGCTCAAGAAGCTCATTCGCGGCAGCCTCAGTTCAGCCCGGGTGTCCTCCGCACACGTCCCGCGGCCGGACACGTTGGAAGTGACGGGCACCGGCGCCGCCTCCGGCTTCGACGGCATCACCCAGCGCCAGCAGCGTCTCGCCGACGGCGGCAATCAGTTCAGCATCGAGCCGCCGGACCAGGGGCTCGCGGTCGGCAATGGCTGGATCATCGAGGCGGTGAATCTCGCGCTGCGGATCCGGCCTGCGAGCGGTGCCGGCAGTCCGGCCGTCGTCTCGCTGAACCGGTTCTTCTTTCAGGAATCGGCGATCGTGCGTGAGACTCCGGCGACCCCCACGACCCCGAAGATTCCGGCGAAGTACGGCCATTTCGTGAGCGATCCCAAGGCGTATTTCCATGCGGCGACGGGCCATTGGTTCGTCACGGCGCTATCGATCGATGTGAACCCGGCGACCGGAGCGTTCCAGGGACGCTCGCGCGTGCACGTGGCGGTCAGCCGGACCGCAGATCCGACAGGCAGCTGGAACTTCTACTCCATCGAGACGACCAATGGCACGGGGACGACCCTGGGCCACGCGGGCTGCCCCTGCTTCGGCGACCAGCCGCTCATCGGCGCGGATGCGAACGGCTTCTACATCACCACCAACGAATTCCCGATCTTCGTCGGCGGATTCAACGGCGCGCAGGTGTACGCGATCTCCATCAACGATCTGGAGAACGTCGCGGTCGTGCAACCGCGGATGAAGACGTTCGACAACCTGCCGCTCGCCGAAGGCCCCGCGTATACCGTGCAGCCCGCCGTGGCGCCACCGGGGGTCGCGTATAACGGCGGCACAGCCTACTTCCTGAGTGCGCTCGACTTCACCGCGACTCTGGACGACCGGATTGCCGTATGGGCGCTCTCGAACACGGGGTGGCTTTCGACCGGCACCGGCCCGACGCCTGCCTTGCGGAGCCTCGTCCTCGACAGCCAGTCGTACGGCCAGCCGCCCGACGCCGAGCAGAAGGACGGCCCGACGCCGTTCGGTGACTTGATCAAGGGACTGAAGATCGCGACGGAGCATCTCCCGCTGATCGCGGCCAACGACGATCGCATGCAGCAGGTGGTGTTCGACGGCACCAGACTGTGGAGCGCGCTCAATACGGTCGTCAAACCGCTGAATGGCCCGACGACCGTCGGGAGCGCGTACTTTGTGGTCCAGCCTTCGACGACCGGCGGCGTCCTGTCAGCCAGGATCGTGCGCCAGGGCTACCTGTCCGTGAATGGCAACAGCCTGTTGTATCCGTCGGTGGCGGTGAATGCGACAGGCGCGGCGGCGGTCGGGCTCACGCTCGTCGGGCCCGACTACTACCCGAGCGCGGCGTACGTGCGGCTCTCGGGCGCCGGAGCGCCAGAGGTACTGAATGTCACCGCGGCAGGGGCGGGGCCGGAGGACGGGTTCACCGGCTACGTGTCGCAGGTCGGCAGCCGGACGGCGCGGTGGGGCGACTACTCCGCCGCGACCACTGACGAAGCCGGCAACCTGTGGTTCGCCACGGAGTACATCCCAGCGCTGCGGCGGACGCTGCTCGCCAACTGGGGCACGTACATCGGCAAGATCACGCCGTAGGCGCGCCACGCAGATTCCGCCTTCCGGGCGGACGTTCGACATGGTGCCGCCCGATCGTGCTCCACGATCGGGCGGCACCGACTCTGGATGCCGCGCGAACCCGGAGCTAAAGCTCCGGGCTACGACGTATCCGGGCTACGACGGTACGTAGCGCGGAGGTTCAGCTCCGCGTGAGATCGCCCGGGCCCCTATTCGTTGGCAAGCGCGATCACCGGATCGATCCGGGTCACCCGGCGCGCCGGCAGGAACGACGCAATGACACTCGCGGTCGCGAGCGTCATCACCACCGACGCAAACACCATCGAGTCGCGCGGATTCACATGATAGAGCACCGGCTGCAGCGCGCCTGATGCCAGCAGCGCGAGCGCGAGTCCCAGGGACAGACCGACGACCAGTTGAAGGACGCTCTTGCGCATGATCAGCAGGATCAGCTGCCGGCCCTGCGCCCCGAGCGCGACGCGCACGCCCATCTCGCGCGTCCGCTGCGTCACGGCAAACGACATCACGCCGTACAGGCCCGCGGCCGCCAGGAACAGGGCGCAGATCCCGAACGTCATGAAGAACGTGCCGAACACGGTGTAAAACCAGGTCTGGCGTTCGATGACGCGCGCCATCGTTTCCACTTCGTAGATGGCGAGCTCCGGATCGAGCGACGTCACCGCGGACCGCATGAACGACGTCATCGTCGCCGGATCGCTGCGCGTGCGCACCGCGATGCGCACGCCGTTCGCGACATCGCTCTGGGCAATCGGGATGTAGTAGCCCACGGGGCTCGCGTTGTTGTTCCCGATTCCTTCCATGATCAGGTCGGGGACGACCCCGACAATCGTCAGCCACGGTTCCTTCGCCCCAGGGCGGATGCGCTTCATCTGGTGGCCGATCGGGTCAGTACCCGGAAAATGCGTCCGCGCGAAGGACTCGTTGACGATCGCCACGGGCTGGCTCCCGGCCGTGTCGCTCGTCGAGAATTCGCGCCCGCGCAGCACCTGGGCCCGGAACGTCTCGAAGTACCCGGCGGTGACGATGCCTTCGCGTGCGAGGGGATAGTCGCTGACGGACGGATATGCCTTGCCCTCGATCTGCACCGCGATCGAGCCGTTCCCGGCCGCGGGGAGACCATCGGACAGCGTGGCCCCGTCGACATCCGGGAGCGCACGCAGCCGCGGCAGGAGCTGCTCGAAGAACCGGATGCTCGCGGCCGAATCCGGATACGTGGTGCGCGGCAGGTCCACACGCGCCGTCAGCACGTGCTCGATCCCGAACGGCATCTTCACGTTCTTCAGCTGCACGACGCTCTTGATCATCAGCCCCGCCGCGATCAGCAGCCCGCACGACACCGCCAGTTCCGCGACCACCAGGACGCTGCTGAACCGGCCGAGGCTGGCGCTCGTCGCCGAGCGGCTGTCGTCCTTGAGCACCGTCCCGGCGCTCACCCGCACGGCGTGCATCGCGGGCAGGGCGCCCGCGAACAGGCTCGCGAGCACGACGAGCCCGGTGACGAACAGCATCACGCGGTAATCGAGATCGAACCGGATCCAGAAGGGCGGCGGATTGACCGAGAGCGCCTGCGTGAACCAGCGCATCCCGAAGATGCTCAGCAGGACGCCAATCGCGCCGCCGGCCGTCGCGAGGACCAGGACTTCGGTCAGGTGCTGGCGCACCACCCGGCCCCGGCCGGCGCCGAGGGCCATCCGGACCGCCACCTCGCGGCGACGAAGCGACGCGCGGGCGACGAGAAGATTCGACACGTTCACGCACGCGATGAGCAGCACGCCGATCCCGGCTCCGAGCATCGTGTACAGGAGCCCGTACACCTCGGGACCGAGTACCGTCCTCGCGTACGGCAGCACGTCCGACCCGACGCCGCGGTTCGTCGCCGGAAACTCGCGCTCGAGCTGTCCCGAAATCGTTTTCGCCTGCGCCCGCGCCTGCTCGAGACTCACGCCCGGCTTGAGCCGCGCGATAACCAGGGTGTCGGGACCCTGCCCGCGCTGCGTGGCAAGCGGATCGATCGACAGCGGGGTCCACAGCGCCTCCCGGATTGGAAACGCAAACGTCTCCGGCATCACGCCGATGACCGTCCGCTCGACCCCGCTCGCGCGGATTGTCCGTCCGAGCAGCGCCGGCGAAGCGCCGAAGCGATCGCGCCACAACGCGTAGCTCAAAAGCACCACCGGCTCGGCGCCTGGCCGATCGTCACCGGCACGGAAGCCCCGGCCCAGCACCGGTTCGACGCGGAGCGTCTCGAAGGCGGAGACGGTGAGCTGCCCTCCGCTGTAGCGCTCCGGCCGCCCCTCGTCGTTCGAAAGGTTCATTGCGGCGAATCCGTACGCGCCCATCTTCTCGAACGACGTCTGCCGCTGCTCCCAGACGGCGAAATCCTGCACGCTGATGGCGCGCCCCGGCTGGTTTTGCGCGCCGTTGGTGCTCACCACGGCCACGATCCTGTCGGGGTCCGGGAACGGCAGGCCTTTGAACATCCCGCCGTTGACGACGCAGAAGACGGTCGTGCTGAGCCCAATCCCGAGGCCGAGCGTGAGCACGGCTACGATTGAGAGCGTCGGGTACTTCACGAGCATGCGAACGCCCGACCGGACATCGGAGAACAGCTGGTGCATAAGGGCCTCGAATGGAAGAGCGGCTGGTACCCGTTACGTGCCCGGCGGTGACAACGTTCCATGGCAAGTCGGGTAAGATATAGGCTGGATATTCAGCGCCCAAAGCGCTGAATCGCGGGCGTTTCCGCCCGTGCTCGCCCCTGGGGGATCATGCGGCCCATTCTGGCGGTGTTGCTGCTGTCCTCCGTGGCAGCGGTCGGTTCGGTTCTCGAGGCGCAGGAGGGGGCCCGCACCGGCGCAGCCCCCGACATGGCGGCCCGCAAAGGGGGCGCGTCGAGCGCCGTCGCCGGCCCGCCGACCCTCTCGCCGGCCGCCGGTTTCGAGACCCTCGTCAAGCCGTTTCTGGCCGAAAACTGCTACGGCTGCCACGGGAACAAGAAGCACAAGAAGGACCTCAACTTCGAAGCGTTCGAATCAGTCGACTCGCTGACGACCGATGGGGATCGGTGGGACGACGTGGTGCAGAAGCTCCGCCACCGCGAAATGCCGCCGGAGGACGAGCCCCAGCCCGCGGAACACGACCGCCAGGCTGTCGCGAGCTGGCTCGCACGCGAGCTCGCGCGCATCGACAACGCCACTCCGCCGGACCCCGGCCGGATCACCGCCCACCGCCTCAACCGAACCGAATACGACAACACGATCAAGGAGCTGCTCGGCGTCGACGCACACCCGGCAGACGACTTCCCGCAGGACGATGCGGGCTATGGGTTCGACAATATCGCCGACGTGCTCTCGCTCTCGCCGGTGCTGATGGAAAAGTACGTTTCGGCGGGTGAACGCGTCGCGCGGATGGCGCTCTTCGGCGCGCCTCCGCTCAAACCGACGCTGACGCGTCTGAGGTCCGACGGCCGACGGGTGCGCGAGGTCCGCTCGGTGCCGGACACCTACGACGTGACGGGCCTGAGCATGCCGAACGCGTTCCACGCCATTCACCGGGTCGCGGTGGATGGCGACTACGTGATCAAGGTCGGTCTCTCGGGCCAGCGGCCCGCCGGATCGAGTCCGGTGGCCGTCACGCTGTGGGTCGACGAACGACAGGTCGCCAGCATCGTCCACGATCCCGAACGCGCGGCGACGTTCGCCGACGACCGTCAGGATTTCGGCGGACAGACGACTGAGTTCAAGATCAAGCTCACCGCCGGGGATCACTGGATATCGGTCGCGGTCCCGCGCATCTTCGAGGGGCTGCCGGCGCGGTTCGGGGGCCCGAACCCGTCCACCCGTCCCGAGCCCGAACCCAAGCCGTTCAAACCGCGCCCCGGCGCCACGCCCGAGCAGATCGCGCAGCAGCGGAAGACGTACGAAGCGACGCAGGCGGAGCTCGAGAAGCTGCCGTTGAACGGCGTGCGGGTCAGCGCGGTGGACGTGGGCGGCCCGTACTCGCAGCCGGCCGGTCCGTCGCGCGCGAGCCTTCAGAAGATCTACACGTGCGGGCACCTGGTCGAAGGTGCGCACACCCCGATGTGCGCCACCCGGATCATGACGGACCTGACGCGACGCGCGTTCCGCCGTCCGGTCTCGACCGCCGAAGTGCAGAAATACGTCTCGCTCGTGCGGCTCGCCGAGGAGCAGGAGCACTCGCTCGCCGAGGGGCTCGCGGTCGGGATCCAGGCGCTGCTGGTGTCGCCCGATTTTCTCTTCCGAATCGAGCAGGACCGTCCTGCCGTCGCCGGCAGGACCACGAGCCCGATCACCCAGCACGAGCTCGCGACGCGGCTCTCGTACTTCATCTGGGCGAGCATGCCGGACGAACAGCTGCGGCGCGCAGCCGATACCGGGACGCTGCGGAATCCGGGAGTGCTCGCCGCGCAGGTCCGGCGGATGCTGCGGGATCCACGGGCGCACGCGCTGGCAGAGAACTTCGGCGGCCAGTGGCTCCAGTTCCGCGCGCTCGAATCGACAACGCGGGATCGCGAACGGTTTCCCGACTTCGAAGACTACCTTCGACTGTCGATGCGCCGCGAAACGGAGCTCTTCGTCGACCATATCGTCCGCGACGACCGGAGCATCCTCGACTTCATCGACGGGCGCTACTCGTACCTGAACGAGCGGCTCGCGCGTCATTACGGCGTTCCGGGTGTCACGGGCCCGGAGTTCCGGCGCGTGGACCTTTCCGCGACGCCGCGTTCGGGCGTCCTGACCCAGGGCAGCGTGCTGACGGTCTCGTCGTACGCGACGCGCACGTCGCCGGTCCTGCGCGGCAAGTGGGTGCTCGACAATCTCCTCAACTCGCCGCCGCCCCCGCCGCCGCCCGACGTGCCGAACCTGGACGAGGCCTCGATTGGCACGGCCATGTCGATGCGCGAACAGCTCGAGGCGCACCGGAAGGATCCGATCTGCGCGTCCTGCCACCGGCGCATGGATCCGCTCGGCTTCGGCCTCGAAAACTTCGACGCGGTCGGCGCGTGGCGCTCGTTCGACGGCAAGTTCCCGATCGATGCCACCGGCACGCTGCCGGACGGCGACTCGTTCACAGGTCCGGTGGAGCTCGCCGCGATTCTCAAGGAGGGGCGTGAGCCGTTCGCCAGGGCCATCACCTCCAAGCTGATGACGTACGCGCTCGGCCGCGGGCTCGAGCGGTACGACACGAAGACGGTGAAGGGCATCGCGAGCCGGCTGCCCGCGCGCGACTACAGGTTCTCCGCACTCGTTCTGGAAATCGTCAACAGCCTGCCCTTCCAGTCCCGAAGGGCCGCGCCCACAGGAGCCGCCACCCCATGATCGTCACGCGCCGACACATGCCTCGCCGCACGTTCCTCAAGGGAATGGGCACCGTCATCGCGCTGCCGATGCTCGACGCGATGACGCCCGCGTTCGCGCGCGCGGCCGACGTCGCAAAGCCGGCGGTGCGGCTCGCGTTCACCTACGTTCCGAACGGCATCACGATGAACCAGTGGACGCCGGCGGCGACGGGCGCCGGCTTCGAGTACACGCGGGTGATGAAGCCGCTCGAGCCGTTTCGAGAGCAGACGCTGGTCCTCTCGGGCCTGGGGCATCGCAACGGCGCCGCCCTCGGCGACGGGCCGGGCGATCATGCGCGCGCCGCCGCGTCGTACCTGACAGGCGTTCATCCGCGCAAGACCGCGGGGGCCGACATCCAGAACGGCATCTCGGTGGATCAAGTCGCCGCACAGCAGGTGGGCAAGCACACCCGCTTCGGCTCGCTCGAGCTCGGGTGCGACGATTCCCGCACCATCGGCAACTGCGACTCCGGTTATTCGTGCGCCTACACCAACAGCCTGGCGTGGCGCGGGCCGGCGACGCCGATGCCGCCCGAAACGAACCCGCGACTGGTCTTCGAGCGGCTCTTCGGCGACATCGACACGAGCATCACCCCCGAGACGCGGGCTCGGCGGCTTCGGTACCGGCGCAGCATCCTCGATCTCGTCGGTGAGCGCACGACGCGGCTCGCGGCGGACCTGGGCACGTCCGACCGGCGGAAGCTGGACGAGTACCTGTCGTCAATTCGCGAGATCGAGCGGCGGATCGAGATGGCCGAGCAGGACTTCACGGGCCTG
This sequence comes from Acidobacteriota bacterium, assembly GCA_039648985.1. Taxonomy (GTDB): domain Bacteria; phylum Acidobacteriota; class Vicinamibacteria; order Vicinamibacterales; family 2-12-FULL-66-21; genus JALZOC01. The sequence continues at coordinate 9,890 of JBBWZJ010000293.1, forward strand.
ACGCCCGCCATCGACAAACCCACAGGCGTGCCGGTCGAGTACGCGGACTACGTCAAGTTGATGTTCGACCTGCAGCTGATCGCGTTCCAGACCGACTCGACCCGTGTCGCGACGATGATGATGGGCCGCGAAGGCAGCATGCGAACCTACCCCGAGATCGGGGTCCCCGACCCGCATCATCCGCTGACGCATCACCGCGGGAACCCGGAGTGGATCGAAAAGGTCACCACCGTGAACACGATGCACATGCAGCTGTTCGCGGGGTTCATCGGCAAGCTCAAGGAGACGCCTGACGGCGACGGCTCGCTGCTCGATCACTCGATCGTGGTCTACGGCAGCGGTCTCAGCGACGGCAATCGCCACCTGCACGAAGACCTGCCGGTCCTCGTCGTCGGAGGCGGCGGCGGCTTCCGCGGCAACAACCACATCGTCTATCCGAAAGACACGCCGATGACGAACTTGTACCTGACGCTGCTCGACCGGATGGGTGTCCCGTCCGAACAGCTCGGCGACAGCACGGGCCGGATCGAGCATCTGACGGAGGTCGGATAGTCAGCTGTCAGCTCTCAGCTGGAAGCTGGAGGCTGGAAGCCGCAAGCTCGCGGCTGCGAGCTGATTGTGAGTCTGTTAGCTTAAGTCGGATCGCTGAAGTCTCACGTCTGATAACTGAGGTCTGACGTCTGATAGCTGACAGCCCTGCGCCGCTCCTCGAAGTTATCGTCCAGTCGGTCGCGGACGCCCGCGCCGCGACGGAGGGGGGCGCTGACCGGCTCGAGGTCGTGCGAGCCATCGATCAAGGTGGCCTGACCCCACTCCTCTCGCTGGTTCAGGCGATTGCGGCTGAGACCGCTCTGCCCCTGCGCGTGATGGTGCGCGAGAATGCCGGCTACGAGCTCGCGCCCGGTGAGCTGCCGGCGTTGCGGCGAGCCGCCGCCGCATTCATCGACGCGGGTGTCGACGGGCTCGTCATCGGGTTCGCCCGGTCCGGCGCTCTCGTCCTCGACGATCTGCAGCAGCTACTCGACGGTCTTCCGCCTGCTCGCGTGACCTTCCACCGCGCGTTCGACTCTCTCCAGGACCCACTCGGCGCCATCCCGATGCTGACCACCGTCAGCCAGATCGATCGCATTCTGACCAGCGGCAGCGAGGGCACGCCGAAAGAACGCTGTCAGAGGCTGTCTGCGTACCGGCAGCTCGCTGCCGGACGGATCGAAATCATCGCCGGCGGGGGCGTCGATGAAGAAGCGCTCTCCCTCTTCGCCCGCGAAGCGTGCGTCCGCGAGCTCCACGTCGGTCGCGCGGCGCGCGAGGGCAAGCAGGCGGATGGCCCCGTGTCCGCCGCGCGGGTGCGGCAGCTCAAAGAGTTACTTTCCTCGCAGCGGTCCGGGACTCGGGATTCGGGGCTCGGGATTCGCTGAGAGCTGACAGCTGACAGCTGACAGCTGGAAGCTAGAATTTCACCTTTACCCCCAGCTGGACCTGGCGCTCGGTCGTGCCGCAGAGCGAGCACGACGGGCTCGACAGCATCGACGAGATGGTTCCGCCGGCGGCGTTGTCGAACGTCGTGTTCGGGTTGGCGAACTGCGGGTGGTTGAGCACGTTGAAAGCCTCGAGCCGCAGCTCGGTCGCAATCCCGCCAATCTTCGTATTCTTAATAAGCGATGCGTCGATGTTGAACGACCCGGGTCCCCGGATGATCCCGCGGCCCGAATTGCCGTACGTCCCGGTGATGTCCGCGGTCCGGACGAAGCACGATGTGTCGAACCACTTGTTGATGGTCGGGTTCGAGAGCTTCCCGTCGCAGACTCGATCGGGCCTGTTGCCGGTGCCGGTCGACTGTACTCCCTGCGTCTGCGTAATCGTGAGCGGCAGCCCGCCGCGCAGATAGAGGATCCCGCTCATCTGCCAGCCACCGTAGAACCTGTTGCGCGCGAGCGGCAGCTCGTAGATCCAGCTTGACGAGAACGTGTGCTTCACGTCGTAATCCGAGGGTCCCCTGTTGTAATCGAGGTTGTACGCGTTCGTGATGCCGGCTTCGTTGTCGGACGCGAAGTCGATCGACTGCCCGTACGTATAGGAATTCAGGAACGAGAAGTTGTTCGCGAACCGCCGCTGGAACTTGATGAGCAGCCCGTTGTAATCGACTTTGCCGATGCTCTGCGACTCGCTCAGTCCGCGCACGGCCGGAGCCAGCTTGATGAACGGTCTGTTCACGTTCGAGTCGCTCACCCCTACGACGGGCGGGGCCTGGTTGATGTCCACCTTCAGGACCATCTGCCTGCCCTGCGATCCGACGTAGGCGGCTTCGACCATGTAGTCCTTGCCAAGCCCCCGCTGGACGTTGACGTTCCACTGCCGCGCATACGCGTCCCGGAAGTTGACGTCGAAGATCGATCGCGTCGCCCCGGCCGGCGGCGCGCTGGGGTTGACGCCCGGCGGGTTGGGCAGGCCATCCTTGAGCAGCAGATTGACGCCGTAGGCCGTCGGCACCGCATTGAGCGCCGTCGATTGCAGGAACGGCGGATTCTGCGCCTTGGACGAGCTCGTCCCCCCTGGCGAGTAGTTCCAGAACACACCGAAGCCTCCGCGAACGACAGTCTTCCCGTCGCCCGCCAGGTCGTACGCGAAGCCGAGTCGCGGACCCACGTCGCGCTTCGAATAGGTCTGCAGATACCGGCCGACCTTGATGCCCTGGATCGTCGCGTTGTCGGATGCGACGACGAACTGGCCGGTGGTGATGTCGAAGTTCGATTGCCTGTCCTTGATTTCGACCCAGGGTGGATAGACATCCCACCGGACGCCGAGATTCAGCGTCAGCTTCTGGGTCGCGCGGAAGTCGTCCTGGAGATACGTGGAGATCTCGGGCCGCTTTTCCGTATAGGTGCCGGCGTCGAACAGGTTCCTGGCCTTGGTGTTCACGAGGCCGAGCTCGAAGCTCGCGACGTCGAAGCCCGTTGCGCTGTTGATCGCGCAGCCCGCCGGCTGCCCGGCGCAGTTCGACGTCATGTTGTTGTTGAAGTTGAAATTGCCGACGATCGTGTCGGCGTTGAGGATCTCGCGTGACCGCAGCGTCAGGCTCCCGCCAGCCTTCAGCGTGTGCTTGCCGGCGAGCCGCGTGACGTTGTCGAAGATCTGGAAATCGTTCTGATTCGTGATGAGCGGCTGGTTGCTGTTCGCCCCCAGGTTCCTGATGTTCTGGAACGCAAGCTGCGTCATGGCCGACGCCACCGAGCTGACGTTGATGCCGGGCAGGCCCACGGCGGCCGCCGGGTTGGTGCCGTAATCGATCGACGTCATGAAGAACTTGATCGACGACCACCCGAAGCGCGCCTCGTTCAGCCAGTTGGTGCCGAGCGTCTGCGTATCGTTGAACGCCACGCTCTGGGCCTTGATGTTGCCGTCTCCGGCGCCGAAGGTCGCCCCGGCATCGCCGTGCGGCAGGGTCGCGGGCTGGATGCGGTGGGTCTTCTCGAAGCTGTAGCGGGTGAAGAACCGGTTCGTGGAGGTCAGGTTGTGATCGACCTTCACGTCGAACTGGTTGTCCTGCCGCCGCTTGATCGGATTGATCAGGTAGTTGTTGATGATCTGCCCGTTGGCCTGCCGGGTACCGGCGGTGTTCGGCTCGGGATAGAGCTGGGTCAGGATGTTCTTCGCCACCGTGTCGATGCGGTCGGCGGGAATGGTGTTGCCGGGGAACGGCTGTCCCGTCAGCGGATCGTAGATGACCCGGGTCAGCTCGCTGAAGTTGCCGCCGCGCATCGCCAGCGTCGGCACGGTCGAGAGGAAGGTCTGGCCCTGCACTTCGCGGTGGCCCTGGAAGTCGCCGAAGAAGAACGTCTTGTCTTTGATGAGCGACCCGCCCAGCGTGCCGCCGAACTGGTTCTGTTTGAAGTCCGGCTTGGCGCGCCCCGCCCGGTTGTTGAAGAAGTTGTTCGCGTCGAACGCGTCGTCGCGGTGGAACTCGAAACCGCTGCCATGGAACTTGTTCGTGCCCGACTTGATCTGCAGGTTCACCACCCCGCCGAGCGAGCGGCCGAACTCCGCCGAGTAGGTGGACGTCTGCATCTTGAATTCGTCGAGCGCGTCGACGCTCGGGAAGATGACCACGGTCTGCAGCCAGGTCTCGTTGTTGTCCACCCCGTCGAGCATGAAATTGTTGTCGCGCGTGCGCTGCCCGTTCGCCGAGAACGAGGCCGACGCCCGCCACGCCAGGCTTCCCGCGCCGTCGATGTTGGCCCCCGGGATGCCCCGCAGCACTCCCGGCACCGTGCGCGTCAGATTGACGAAATTCCGTCCGTTGAGCGGCAGCGCTTCGATCTGTTCGTCCGTCACCGTCGTGCCGAGCTCCGAGGAGGAGGTCTGCAGGAGCGGAGCGGTGGCTTCGACGCTGACCGACTCGGACATCGCGCCGACTTCGAGCTTCAGGTCGATGCGGACGCGCTGGTCGACACCCACTTCCACGTTCGACAGCGCCATGGTCTTGAAGCCTGTCATTTCAGACGTGACCGTGTAATGCCCCGTGGGAATCTGCGGCACGGTGTACTCGCCGTTCGTGTCGGCTTTGACGGTCCGCGTGAACCCGGTGCCTTCGTTGATGACCGTCACCTTGGCGTTGCTCAACACGGAGCCCGACGCATCGGTCACCGTGCCCAGAATCGTGCCGCTGACTGACTGCGCCAGTGCGGCGGAGGGGGCGGCAAGACTGGCCAGTGCCAGGGCCACCAGAAGACAGCCCAGAACGCGGAAATGCTGCGTACCTGCCCGGTTGTTCATAGTTTCTGCACTGCTCGGAAGTGGCCGGCCTGGGCCCGCCCAGGAAATGGTTGAGGCACGTAAGTGCGCCCACCCTATACCACAGGAACACCCGCCCCGCAAGCACCGGACGGTGTAGACTGGCGCCCCCGGCGACCTTCAACTGGAGAGCGAGACGATGACCACCACACGCCACGGCCGTCGGAGGTTTCTGACGACAATCGCCGGATCCGCGGCCATCCTGCCCGCGCTAGCCAAATCGGCGGGAGCCGCGGCGCGGCAGGCTCCGTCGACTGCGGGGCGGATCAGGTTTGCGGTGATTGGGATCAATCACTCGCATATTTACAGTCAGGTCGAGGCCGTCCAGCGCGGCGGCGGCGAGCTGGTGTCGCTGTATGCCAGGGAGCCGGAGCTTGTCGACGCGTTCGTCAAGCGCTTTCCCCAGGTGAAACAGGTGCGGACCGAGAGCGAAATCCTGGAGGACCCATCGATTCAGCTCGTACTGAGCTCCGCAATCCCTGACGAGCGCGCGCCGCTCGGGATCCGGGTGATGCAGCACGGCAAGGACTACATGTCCGACAAGCCGGGGGTCACGACGCTGGAGCAGCTGGCGCAGGTGCGCCGAGTGCAGGCGCAGACACGACGCATCTACTCGATCATGTACAGCGAGCGGTTCGAGAATCGGGCAACAGTCAAGGCCGGCGAGCTCGTCAAGGCAGGCGCGATCGGACAGGTG
>JBBWZJ010000295.1:0-10116 GCA_039648985.1 Acidobacteriota bacterium
AAATGGGGCGCGGGACTGCGCGCGTCGCAGTCGCTCATTCTCGCGGCGAAGGCCCGTGCGCTGATCCTCGGCCGCTATCACGTCTCGGTATCCGACGTGCAGGCCCTGGCGCTGCCGGTCCTGCGCCACCGGATCATCCCGAACTTCTACGCCGAGTCCGAGCACATCACGTCCGACACCCTGGTCGCGCGGCTCCTCGAGGCAGTGCCGAGGCCGCACAGCGGGATGTAGCCATGCGCCCGCCTGCCACCCCGCGCCAGCCGAGATTTCTCGACCCAGCCATTCTCGCCACGCTGGCAACAATGGAGCTCAAGGCGCGCGCCGTCGTCGAAGGTTTTCTGGCGGGCCTGCATCGCAGTCCCTACAAGGGTTTCAGTCTCGAGTTCGCCGAGTACCGTCCGTATCTTCCGGGCGACGATCTGGCGCGTGTGGACTGGAAGGTCTCCGCCCGCAGCGACCGTCAGTACGTCAAAAGGTTCGAAGAGGAGACGAACCTCGAATGCCATCTGCTTCTGGACGTAAGTGCGTCCATGAGCTACCGCGGCGCGGCGGTGATGACGAAGCTGGACTACGGATCCGTGCTCGCAGGATCACTCGCGTATCTAATGAACCGCCAACGCGACGCCACGGGGCTGATTGCGTTCGACGACCGCATCCGTGTTCGTCTGCCCGCCGCTGCCCGCCCGGGTCACCTGCATTCGGTTTTGCTCGCGCTCGAGCAGCTCCAGCCTGGCGTGCGGTCCGACATTGCCCGCCCGCTGACGGATCTCGCGGCCGCGCTTGCGAAGCGCTGCCTTGTCGTTGTCATCTCCGACCTGCTCGACGACCCGGGGAGCGTGGTGCGGAGTCTGAAGCATCTGCGTTACCGGGGCACAGACGTCATCGTCTTTCAGGTTCTCGACGGCGACGAGCTGACGTTCCCGTTCCGCGGCGCGACGCGGTTCCGAGACCTCGAAGAAGCGGCCGAAGTCGTCGCCGATCCGGCCGCTGTCCGCGCGAGCTACCTGCAGCAGCTGAACAGGCTCACCGAGACGTACACCCGCGAGCTGCGGAGTGCGGGGATCGACTTCGTCCAGCTCGACACGTCGCAGCCGCTCGACCGCGCGCTGATGACGTTCTTGTCGGTGCGCGGACGACGGGCCTAGATTGCGATGAGCGTTCTCTATCCGGTGTTCCTTGTGGGGGCCCTCGCAGCAGCAATTCCCATCGTGCTGCACTTCCTCCGCCGCGAGTTTGCCTCTGATGTGCGATTCAGCGCGGTCCGGCTCCTGAAGCAGTCGCCGCTACCAACGGCCCAGCGGCGGCGCCTTCGAGACCTCCTTCTGCTGGCCGCGCGTGTGTCGGCCCTCGCCCTCCTTGCGGTGGCATTCGCGCGTCCATATCTCGTCGGGGCGGCCTCGCGCTCGGACAGTCTCCGGATCGTCGCGGTGGATCGTTCATTCAGCATGGATGCGCCAGGCCGTTTCGCCCTGGCGCTCGACCGGGCGAGGGCTGCCGTTGATCGCTCGCGAGCCGGCGAGCGCGTTGCAGTGCTGGCCTTCGACGATCGCGCCGAGGTCGTGGCCGAACCGGGGACCGCAGCCCAGGCTCGTGCCGCACTTGGCCGTATCCAGCCCGGATTCGGCGGCACGAAGTACGCCGCGCTCTTCGAGAAGGCGTCAGAGCTCGCAGGCGGTGCGGAAGGCCGGCTGATTGTCATCACAGACCTGCAGCGCGTCGGGTGGGACGATCGCCGCCCGACGCTGGATCCCGGTCTCGAGCTCGAATGCGTCGACGTCGGCCCGCCTCCACTGAATCTCGCGGTCACGGCGCTGCGGGCTGATGGGGACAGCGTGATTGCATCGATCAGGAATACCGGATCGGCGTCGCGCAACGGCGAGCTGCGACTCGAAGTGGACGGTCGCATTGCGGCGAACGCCAGGTATGCGGTGGCCGGACAGTCAGTCGGGGACGTGTCGGTTCCTTACCATGCGCGCGGGGGTGCACTCGCGGTGGCTATCGAAGATGCGCAGGGTCTAGCCGCCGACAACAGGCGATTCTTCGTGCCGGCAACTCAGGATCGCGACGCCCTCGTCATCCCCGGCGTAGATCCCCAGTCCGGTTTTTTCGTCGACCGTGCGCTCGCCGCGGCTTCCGCTGATCGAGCCGACCCGGCGGCGCGTCGTGCCCGGGATGGCGCAGCACTGGCGGATGCGGATTTATCCAGGTACGGCGCGGTGGTTCTGCTTTCGACTCGCCGTCTCGACCGTCGCGGCCGCGAGGCTGTGGCAACGTTCGTCCGCTCCGGTGGCGGTGTCCTCATCGCCGGCTCGCCGGACATCGAGCCAGCGGTTCTCGCAACGATGTTCGGCGGGCGGGGATTGTGGTCCGGCGTCGACGAGAGCGCGGCAGGGGCTGTGCTTTCGGTCACGGACCTGCGCCATCCGATCTTCCGTCCGTTCGGCCCCGTCGCGGCCAACCTCAGCCAGCTGCGGTTCGAACGGGTCTGGCGCCTCCATTCCGAGGGCTGGGAGGTGGCCGCACGCTTCACCGACGGCAGGCCGGCGCTCGTCGAGCGGGCCGAAGGGCGAGGCCGCATTGTCGTGTTTGCGTCGGATCTCGATCGCCGCTGGAATGACTTTCCGGCGCAGCCGTCCTTCGTCCCGTTTGCTGTCGAGGCGGTCCGATACGTCTCCCGCGTCCCCCCGCAAACGAACTATCTGGTGTCGGACGCACCTCGGGGAGTGCCAGCCCGCCCGGGCATTTACCGTTTACCTGACGGCAGCCGGGCCGTCGCGGTGAACGTCGATCCTGTCGAAAGCGACACGGCTCGGATTCCCGCCGAGACCTTTGTCGCTGCGGGCACGAAAACCCACAGTCCGAACCACCGCGTGGCCGCACTCCTGGCGCGGGAGGCTGAGGCTCGTGACAATTACTGGTGGTACGGGCTCCTGCTGATGCTCGGCGCGCTCGTTGCAGAATCGATCGTCGGCAGAGTCTGAGATGGTGACCGATCCGGCACGGGAGATTCGTTCGATGCTCGGCGATGTGCGCCGGCGTTGGTTGCTGCACAAACGGCTGAGCGTGACTGCTGTCGCGGTCTTCCTGGCCGCCGCGCCGGTGGCGCTCGTCCTCGGCGTCATTCACGTCGTCCCGATGGATGGCGTCCCGCTCATCGGAACACTCGCGACCGGTCTGATCGTGGCAGTTGCCGCGGCGGCACTGTGCCTGCGGCGCCTGACGTCGCCACCCGCCGATCGGCAGCTCGCACGACTGGTCGAAGAGCGGATGGCGCAGTCGGGCCACACCTGGTTCGAGGATCGACTGGTCACCGCCGTCGAAGTGGCGGCTACCGGATCGCCTGCGGCCGGGTTCGGCCGTGTCCTGCTCGACGAGGCTGCCGGCAGGCTGCGCGAGATCGATCCCGCGCACATCATCACCGCCAACACGATGCGGCGCGCCGCCTTGCGGGCGACCGCCGCAGCCGCGGCATTCATCCTGGTCCTTGCTGCAGCAGCGCCGACGCTCGACCGCGCCACCCTTGCCGCCCGCGTGATCCTGTTCCCCGGCAGCGTGCGGGTGGACGTCTTCCCTGGCAACCTCAGAATTCCTGCCGGGACATCGGTGCGCGTGCGCAGTGTCATCCACGGCGCAGATCGGGCGGCGCGGCTCACGCCAGTTCTGACCATGGTGTCTGGCGCGAAGCGGCAAACCGTCCCGATGACGGGTGCCGCTGGCGGATTCGATTACGTCGTCTCCGCGGTGGATCGGACGTTCTCGTATCGCGTGAGTGCAGGCCGGGCACAGTCGGCCGAGTACACGGTGACCGCGCTGTTGCCGCCGCGCGTCACCCACATCGATCTCCACTACGTCTACCCGCCATTCGCTGGACTGCCGCCACGCGACCAGCACGACGGCGGCGATATCTATGCGCCTGCCGGCACCCGAGTCCATCTGCGCATCCAGGCGGACAAAGCAGTGATCGGCGGGGCGATCACATTCGCGGGAACCGGAGCCATCCCGCTCCGTCAGGGTGACGGCGGCGCTGCGGAAGCGGACATCGTGCTGGCGAAGGACGACGCGTACCGCGTGTCGCTCGTCGATGACGACGGGTTGCGGTCGCAGCAGCAGAGCGACTACTTCATCCGCGTCATGGACGATCGCCCCCCGACTGTTCGGATCATGCGGCCGGCGGCCGATCAGCAGATCACGCCACTCGAGGAGATCACGGTCGAGGCGAGGGCGGACGACGACTACGGGGTCGCGGCGTTCGACCTGGTCTATGCGATCGGCGGCGGCAGGGAGCGAACAGTGCAGTTCACGCGGGTCAGCGGCACGGAGGTCGAGCGGGCCGGCAGCACGATCCTGTCCGCGGAGGCGCTCGGCGTCAGCCCCGGCGACGTCATCAGCTACTACGCACGCGCGCGAGACGTCGGGCGGGGGAAGCGCCCCACACAGGCGACGAGCGACATCTTTTTTCTCGAAGTGAAGCCGTTCGCGGGAGAGTTCGCGGCTGCGCAGAGTGCGGCCACGGGACAGGGAACCGGTGGGCAGGTGGATGCCCTGATCGACGCCCAGAAGCAAATCATCGCCTCGACATGGAATATCGAGCGGCGTGTGTTCGGCCGGAGCTCGCCCGAGGACGTCAAGTCCGTCGCGGGGGCTCAGGGGACTCTCAGAGCACGTGCGGAGCAGATAGCCGCGTCTCGGCCACGTCGCCGCGCGAGGCCTGCGACGCCGTTGAGCATCGGTCAGCGGACCGACCCCGCTCCCGTCCCCGATCCCATCAGCGCCGCAGTGGAGGCCATGACGCGCGCGGTACAGCAGCTCGATACCGAAAGAACGAAGGAGGCGCTGCCGCACGAGTTGGCTGCCCTCAACGCGCTGCTGCAGGCACAGGCCGAAGCGCACCGCCGGGAGCTCGTCCAGCAGCAGACCACAGGCGGGGGCAACGGCACCGGCAGGTCCGGACAGGACCTTACGGCGCTCTTCGACAAGGAGCTGCAGCGGCAGCAGAAGACGAACTACGAGACGCCTGCCAGTGCGCAGGCGGATTCGGCGGACCGCGGAAAATCCGACGACGCGCTGATCGATCGTATTCGTGACCTCGCAAGGCGGCAGGAGGACTTGAGCCGCCGCCAGAGTGACGTGGCGCACTCCGCGCTGTCGCCCACCGAGCTGCGGCGCCAGCTCGAAAGACTGACGAGGGAACAGGCCGCGCTCCGCCAGGAGGCCGAGGAGCTGGCGCCGCGCGGCGGACAGGCCATGCGCGAGGCGGTTGAACAGATGGCCGGCGCTGCGAGTGAGTTGCGTCGAGATGATGTGCAGTCTGCGGCTCGTGATGGTGCCCGGGCCGCTGCGCAGCTTCGGCGGGCAGAAGCGCGGGCAGGCGGCAACGCCGGCGGCGCCGGCCACGCCGCCGCCGAGATGCAGATCGAGGGGCATCAGATCGCCCAGGCGCAGCGGCGCATTGCGTCGGAGGCCGAACGGCTGGACGGGACCGCGGGCAACGCCGCAAGCGAGGCCCGGCGCCGCCTGGCCGACGAGAAGGGCCGTCTCGCCGACCGGGTTGAAGAGTTGAAGGGCGCCGTCGGCACCGCGGGCGCCGCCCTGAACGGGTCAGCCGCCACCCGTCGGGATCTCGACAACGTCGCGCGAGGCATGCGCGAGTCCGCCGCCGAGCTGCGTCAGATGTCGCCGGCGCGGTCTGGAACCGCCGCGCGTGAATATGCGCTGGCTGACGCCATCGAGCAACTCGTTCGCCAACTGCAGCCTGCCGGTGCGGGCGACGTCCGGGATCTCTCCGGCAGCCTGGACCAGGCGCGCACGATCCGCAATCGCCTCGGCCGGCTGGAGCGGACGATGCGCGAAGCGCAGGCCGCCGCCCGCCGCGGGGTCACCGATTCGCCCGGGGATCGTTCGGGTGCGACTGTCGCGAGCCGCAGCCGGGCAGCGAATGTCGACGCGCAGCGTGCCGAGGACGAGTACCGCCGCGCGCTCGAACGTGCGCGGCAGGCGCTCGACCAGCTCGCCGGGCCGCAGCCGACCAGCGGCTCGGGCGGCGGCACGCCGGAAGCGGAGGAATTCAGCCGTTCCGCGCCAGGCACCGAAGCGTTCAAACAGGATCGCAGTGACTGGGCGGCGCTGCGAAAGGACGTGGACGTCGCGCTCGATCGCTACGAAGTCGCCGTGTCGAGCCGCCTCGCATCCGCCCGGAAGCCGGATCGCATGAGCGTCGGCGGCAGCGAACGCACGCCCGATGGGTATCAGCAGGCGATCGCCCGGTATTTCGAATTGCTGGCGGCCGCGCGGAAAGCGACACGGTAGCGTGACCTTCGCGAACCCGCTCCCCTGGTGGGCTCTCGTCGTCGTCCTGGCAGGCGTCGTCCTCCTGGGACACCTGGCGTACTCGCGTGCCGCCGTCGGCCGTCCGCGGCGTCTGGTCCTCGGCGGATTGCGTGCGGTCACGCTGTTCACGCTCGTGGTCATCCTGATGCGTCCGGTGCGCATGGCGGAGGGTGCGGGCGGACGGGCGGTCGTGCCCATCTTGGTCGATTCGTCGCGGAGCATGGGCATCGTGGATGCGGCCGGCATGCCGCGGATCGGACGCGCGCGCGAGTTCGTGACGCGCGAGCTCGTCCCTCGCCTGGCGCAGGAGTTCGACGTCGAAGTGCTCGCCATCGGCGAGTCCGTTCGTGCCGCGACGCCCTCGGCCCTCGCAGCGGCCGATCGCCGCAGCGAAGTGGCCGGTGGGCTCAGGACCGCGGCGGAACGCTATCGCGGCCGCCCGGTCCCGGGCATGATCCTGCTGTCGGACGGTGGCGACACGGAGCCTTTACCCTCGTCGGAAGACGCGGGCACGACGCCCCCTGTCTTCGCGTTCGGTTTTGGGTCGGTCACGGTTGCGAACGATCGTGAAATCCTGAGCGAAACCGTCGCCGATCCTATCCTCGACGATTCGCGTGTGGACATCGACGTGACCGCCGTGAGCCACGGCCAGGGCACGGAGCCGCTGGCGCTCGGCCTGCTCGAGAACGGACGTCCGATCGAGGTTCGCCGCGTGGTCCCCGCGGGCGATGGTATCCCGGTCCATCAGCGGTTCCATGTCACGCCGGCCCACGGGGTCGCGACCATCTATACCGTGGAAGTGCCGGTCGCGGGCGGCGAACTGGTGCCCGAGAACAACAGTCGCAGCGTGCTCGTGCCTCCCGCCGCGCGGCTGCGCCGCGTGCTCTTCGCGGAGGGAGCGCCCGGCTTCGAGCACAGCTTTCTCAAACGCGCGTGGAGTGCCGACGCGGGGCTCGAAGTCGATTCGATTGTCAGGAAAGGGAAGAACGACCAGGGGAAAGATACGTTTTACATCCAGGCGCCGGGGGCTCGCAGTGCCGCACTGGTGAGCGGCTTTCCCCAGCGCATGGAGGACCTGTGCGCCTACGACGCGCTCGTTCTGGCCAACGTTGAATCGTCGCAGCTGACTCAGTCGGCGCTCCAGGCGACCCGCGCATTCGTCGCCCGCCGCGGAGGCGGGCTGCTCGTCCTGGGCACCCGTTCGTTCGGCAGGCCCGGGCTCGCCGGAACGCCGCTCGAGGACGTGCTTCCACTTCACCTGTCGGATCGAGGTGACGCCGCGGCCATGGGCGGATCGTCCCGCGGCGTGAATCTGGTTTCGCTCACGGCAGCGGGCGAATCGCACCCTGTGATGCAACTCGGGGAATCGGGCGCCGACACCCGCAGGAAATGGGACTCCGCCCCGGCGCTCGCATTCGTCGCGCCGCTCGGCGGACCACGGCCGGGCGCGAGCGTCCTCGCTGTTGCGGGGGGACCGGGCGGGACCTCGCAGCCGCTCGTGGCCGTGCAGCGCTACGGTGAAGGACGCGCGATGGTGTTCACAGGCGAAGCGGCCTGGCGCTGGCGCATGCTCCTGCCGTCTTCCGACAGATCGTACGAGACGTTCTGGCGCCAGGCTCTCCGATGGCTCGCCCTCCCAGCCCCGAGCCCGGTCGCGCTTGTCCTGCCCGCCGCGGCATCGCCGGGAGAGTCACTGACGGTGCGCGTGCGGGTTCGGACGCCGGTGTTCGAGCCTGCCGGCGACGCGGCGGTGGACGTGTTCGTCACCTTCCCCGGTGGACGCGTCGACCGTCTGCACGCCAGCAATACGGACGGTAGTGGAGATTACGCCGTGGGCTTCACGCCCGCACAGGCCGGGATGTACCGCATAGCGGCCGAGGCGCGCCGTGGTTCGACGCTGTCGGGTTCCGCGACGACATCGCTGCTCGTGGGCGGCGCCGATTCGGAGATGTCCGATCCCCGGCTGAATACGCACGCGCTCGCACGGCTCGTCCGGCTGTCGGGCGGGCGGGTGATTGAGCCTTCGGAGGGGGGTACCGGTGATCTTCTGCTTGCCCTCCGCGGTGGTGTCGCCGCAGCGCGGCTCTCCAATATGCAGGACGTCTGGAATACCGGTCCCGCATTCGGGCTGATCGTCCTGCTCCTCGCGACAGAATGGGTCCTTCGTCGCCGCTGGGGGTTGCGGTGAAACGGATCAGGCCCGAGGGGATCACGTGCCACGTGCAAGGTGCGACGTGCAACGCCCAACGCGTCACGTGCCTGGTGCTGTTGCTCGCTGCGCTCGGGTTGGTCCCGAAGCCCGCATGGGCCCAGGCGCGCTACGCGCTCATCGTCTCGGGCGCGACGGGAGGACCGGAGTATGCGGCCCAATACAGCGGCTGGTGCCGCGATCTGACGAGGATCCTCATTGAGAATGACGGGTTCGATCCCGCAGCGTTGACCGTCCTGTCAGAGACCGCGGATCCGGCGACCGCCGCCACGGCGGCCAACATTCGACGCGTGCTCGACAGGCTCGACCGAATGATGACCCGCGATGACCTTCTGCTGGTGGTGCTGATTGGCCACGGCACGTTCGACGGCCTCGACGCGAAGTTCAATCTCGTGGGACCGGATCTGGACGCATCCGAATGGGCGGCCCTGCTGCGGCCGATCCCCGGTCGCCTCGTCGTCGTGAACACCACGGCGGCGAGCTTTCCGTTCCTGGAGCGCCTCGCGGCGCGCCGGCGGATCGTGATTACCGCGACCGACTCGGTGGCGCAGCGGTTCGACACGGTCTTCCCGGGGTACTTCGTCAGTGCCCTCGCGGACGACGGAGCGGATCTCGACAAGAACGCGCGCATCTCGATCTGGGAAGCATTCGCCGCCGCCAGCGCCGCGGTCCGCCGCCATTACCAGCAGCGCGGGCAGCTGTCGACCGAGCGGGCCCTGCTCGACGACAACGGTGACGGCGTCGGCGCCGACGTGGTGGATCAGAGGGAGGACGGCTCCTACGCGAGCCGGACGTACCTCGACGAAGCCCGTCCCGGAGCCGCTGCGACCGACGAAGTGCTCCTCAGGCTCCTGCACCGGAAGGCGGTGATCACCGCCGAAGTGGAGGACCTGAGGATTCGGAAGGCCTTCCTGTCGCCCGGAGACTACGCGCGGGAGTTCGAGCGGCTGATGATCGAGCTGGCCGGCGTGTCGCACGACATCCGCGCGCGCGTCGGCAGCTGAGCGTCAGTTCCAGTAACCGGGACTGCGCGCCTGGCGCATCCGCCACACAAAGCCCACGAGACCACCGGCCGCGAACCCGGCAATGTGAGCCCAGACGGCCACCCCGCCCCCCATCGCCCGGGTCCCGAGCGATCCGACGCCGTTGAAGAGCTCCTTCACGAACCAGATCCCCAGGAAGAAGATCGCCGGGATTTCGATCATGTCGAGGAAGAACAGCAGGAACACGACCGTGAGCACGCGCGAATGCGGGTAGATCACGAAATAGGCGCCCATCACTCCGGCGATGGCGCCGCTCGCGCCGATCATCGGGACCGTCGATTCGGGACTGATCGCCACCTGTCCCAGTGCGGCAGCCGCGCCGCAACAAACGTAGAACGCCAGGAATCCAACGTGGCCGAGGCTGTCCTCCACGTTGTCGCCGAAGATCCAGAGGTAGAGCATGTTGCCGAGCAGGTGCAGCCATCCCTCGTGCAGGAACATGCTCGTGAGAATCGACGTCCAGGAGAAGTACGCCGGCACGAGTCCAAACAGCTGCCACACGACCTGGACGCTCCGGTTATCGAGCTGAAGCTGGTA
>JBBWZJ010000303.1:0-10509 GCA_039648985.1 Acidobacteriota bacterium
ATCCGGGATCCGGGATCCGGGACTCGGGGTTCGGGGCTCGGGGCTCGGGGCTCGGGGGGTGAGTCAGTAGCGGCTCGGGCTCTCCCCGATGGCGATGATGCTGCACGCCTGAATGGTCTCGAGGCCCAGCTCGCGCGCACGGGCGACGACGCGGTCGTCGTCCGCGCCCGGATTGAGCCAGATCTCGCCGAGGCCGCCAAGTTGCGCAAGCTGCTCCATCACCTGCAGTCCGGCGTCGGCCGGCACGTACACGGTGGCGATGTCGATGCGTTCGGGAACGTCCAGCACCGACCTGTAGGCGCGGTGCCCCTCCACCTCGGTTTCGGTGAGGTTGATCGGGACGACGTTGTAGCCCTGCTTGGCAAACGCGCGAAGCGCCTTATTGCCGAACTTGCTGCGGTTGCTCGACGCACCGATGACGGCGACGGTCCTGGCCATGATCAATTCTACCCGCCCGCCACCGGATGGGCTTCCGCGGCCGCCGATCGAGGTCCCGACATCGCTCCGACGTCCTAAAATATTGTCATGCCCTCGCTTGCAGACCTCCTCGGGACCAGGACCGCGGAGGCGGCGCCCCAGCTTGTCGAATCCATTTCGCGAGACCGCGTGCGGTGCTACGCGTGCGGCCACGAGTGCCCGATTCCCGACGGCGCCGTCGGCGTCTGCAAGGTGCGCTTCAACCAGGGCGGGCGGCTGCTCGTCCCCTGGGGATACGTGGGCGGCGTGCAGTGCGACCCCATCGAGAAGAAGCCGTTCTTTCACGCACGTCCGGGGGCGCTCGCGTTCAGTTTCGGGATGCTCGGGTGTGACCTGCACTGCTCCTACTGCCAGAACTGGGTGACCTCCCAGGCGATTCGCGATCCGCGGGCTGTGGCGGCGCCGCTCGACACCACACCGTCGGCGCTCGTGCGCGAAGCCACCCGCCTGGGCGCGCAGGTCGTCGTGAGCACCTACAACGAGCCGCTCATCACGAGCGAATGGGCGGTCGCGATTTTCAGAGAAGCGCGGGCTGCGGGCCTTCAAACCGCGTTCGTCTCGAACGGCAACGGCACGCCGCGGGTGCTGGAGTATCTGCGGCCATGGGTTGACCTCTATAAAGTCGATCTCAAAAGTTTTGACGATCGACACTACCGCGAGCTGGGTGGACGCATCGGACCGATTCTCGACACGATCCGCACGCTCCACGGCATGGGAATCTGGGTGGAGATCGTCACCCTGCTCATTCCGGGCTTCAACGACGCGCCTGGCGAGATCGCCCGCCTCACCGCCTTCATCGCCAGCGTCTCGCCCGATATCCCATGGCACGTGACGGCGTTCCACAAGGACTACCGGATGCACGATCCGGAGAACACCACGGCCGGCATGCTCGTCAACGCGGCGGAAACCGCCCGGCGCAACGGCCTGCGTTACGTGTACGCGGGGAATCTGCCGGGGCAGGTGGGCGATCTCGAAAATACACGCTGCCACGCGTGCTGCGCGCTGCTCGTCGAACGGTACGGCTACTCCATCCGGAGCTACCGAATCACGGCCGAAGGCCGGTGTCCCGAGTGCCAGGTTCAGATTCCGGGCCGGTGGGGAACGCAGTTCGCCGGGCAGATCGCGTCGTCACCCTTCATGCCGGGTACGCGGCGACTGCGGATTACCTAACGTGCAACGTGCAACGTGCAACACGTGCGACGTGCGACACGAGCCAACCGTTGCACTGTGGCACGTGACCGTTGCACGTAGCACGTGGCACGTAGATTTTATCGCGTCTGGGCGAGGGCGGCGTCGATCGCCGTCTTGAAGTCAGCGTAGGGCCGCGCGCCGTAGATGGAGCTGACGACTTTCATCGGCTCGCCGGGGGCTGGCGTCAGCCCGATCAGCGTCAATGGCGTGCCGCCCACTCCGAGCTGCTGCATCCGCGCCACGCTGTCGCGGATCGCGGGCGCGTGCACTCCCGCGCTGAGACATGATCCGAACTTCGTTTCGTCGAGCCCGAGCGACTTCGCCTGCGCGGTCAGCTGCGACGCATCGCGTGCGGGGGGGTTCGTGAAGAGGCTGTCGTGCATCTGCCAGTACTTGCCCTGATCACCTGCGCACGCCGCGGCGATGTGCGCCTGCAACGCATCGGGGTGCAGCTGTGCGATGGGGTAGTCCACGAAGACGTACTTCACCTTGCCGGTGTTGACGTAATCGTTCAGCAGCTGCGGCAGCGTCTGCAGCGTCTGACGGCGGCAGAACGGGCAATGATAGTCCGACACCTCGACGAGCGTGATCTTCGCCGAGGCGCTCCCTCGCGTGGGCTCGTTGCCGATCGCGATGGTCTTGCTGACGAAAGGATCGCCGCCCCCGCCTTGGGCCTGGGCTTCCTGCAGGATTGACTTGATGGCCTGGAGGTCGCGCTCCATCGCGGCCTGCTGGGTCTTCATCTCCTGCAACTGCCGTTTGAGCGCGGCGATTTCGTCCGCCTGCGTCTGCGGAGGCGAAAGCGACAGCAGCGCCAGGAGACCGACGAGGGGCAGCTTGAACAACATGGGTAGCCTTGATTCTAGCAAATGGGTCACGGGAAGATCTTTCCGGGGTTCAGGATGCCGTCGGGGTCGAAGGCGCGTTTGACGCGCTTCATCAGCGCGATTTCCTCTTCCGACAGCTCCAGCGGCAGGAATGGCGCCTTCGAGAATCCGATGCCGTGCTCCCCGCTGATGGACCCTTCGAGTGCGACCACCCCCGCGAACAGCTCCCCCTCCGCACGATGCGCCCGCGCGATCTCCTCGGCGTCGCCGGCGTCCACCATGATGTTGACGTGGATGTTGCCGTCTCCGGCATGCCCGAAGCACGGGATGCGCAGACGATGCTCGCGCTTGATCCGCGCGACGAGCGCGAACAGCTCCGGAACGCGCCCCTTCGGGACGACGACGTCGTGGTTGAACTTGAGGGACGCAATCATCCTGAGCGACAGGGACAGCTCGCGCCGCACGCGCCACAGGTTCGCGCGCTCGGTTTCGTCGGTCGCGCGCAGAATCTCAGTCGCGCCGGCTTCCGCGCACGCCTGCTCGACCAGCGTCGCTTCCTGCGAGATGGCTTCGTCCATGCCGTCCACCTCGATGAGGAGCAGCGCCGCCGTTCCAGCGGGTGCCAGGGACCGGTCGTTCAGGTTCGTCGCGACCGCCTCCAGCGAGTCTCCGTCAATCAACTCGAGCGCTGCCGGGACGACGCGGTGCCGGATGATATTCGAGACCGCGTCTGCCGCCGCGCTGACCGAACCGAAGGTCGCCCGCATGGTCGCGTGCGCCGGCGGCTTGGGAATGAGCCGCAGGATGATCTTCGTCGTGATCGCGAGCGTTCCCTCGGACCCGACGAGCAGCGCCGTCAGGTCGTAGCCGACCACGTTCTTGACGGACTTGCCTCCGGTCCGGACGATTTCGCCCGTCGGCAGGACAGCCTCGAGTCCGAGCACGTACCGCTTCGTCGTCCCGTATTTGAAGGCCTGGGGGCCGCCGGCGCATTCAGCGACATTCCCGCCGACGGTCGAGATCCGCAGAGATGCGGGATCCGGGGGATAGAAGAGCCCAACCCGTTCGACCGCATCCTGGAGGTCGCCGGTGATCACGCACGGCTCCACAACGGCGACGAGGTTCGCCTCGTCGATGTCGAGGATGCGGTTCAGCCGCTCGAGCGAGATGACGACCCCGCCCTGCGTCGGCACCGCGCCGCCGGTGTAGCCGGTACCGGCGCCGCGCGGGACCATGGGGATGCGATGTTCGGCGCAGACGCGTGCGATGGCGGCCACCTGGGCGGTGTCCGCGGGAAGGAGAACGAGGTCGGCTGCCCGGCCCCGCTTCAGCGCGTCCGTGCCGTAAGCCAGGAGCGCCTCGGCGTCGGTCCTCGTGTTCGCGGCCCCCACGATGGCCGTGAGCGAGGCAAGCGCGCCGGACGGGACGATCATCGGTCAGCCGACGACGGCTTTCCTGTTCTCCATCGACTTCACGAACGCGAGGATCCGTTCCGATCCGCGGCGCAGCTCCTCCATCGACGTCGCGTAGGACAGCCGAAAGAACCCGGGCGCATCGAACGCTTCGCCGGGGGTGATGGCGACCCGCGCCTCGTCGAGCATGGCCTGCGCGAGCTCCGCGCTCGTGCGGATGCCGTCGGGCGACAGCAGTTCCGACGCGTCGGGGAAGAGATAAAAGGCGCCGGCCGGCTTCACGAGGCGCAGCCGGGGCTCGGCGGAGAGCCATTCGCAGAGCTGGTCGCGGCGGCGGCGATATTCGTCGAGCATCTCGGTCACGCAGTCCTGCGGCCCGTTCAGGGCGGCGGTGACCGCCTTCTGCGTGATTGAATTGACGTTCGACGTCGAGTGGCTCTGCAGGGCGTTGCACGCGCTGATGAGCGGCGCAGGACCGAGACTCCAGCCGCAGCGCCAGCCCGTCATCGCGTACGCCTTCGAGGCGGATCCGCAGATGACCGTGCGGTCGCGCATCCGGTCCACCAGGACCCGCGCGAGATTGTGCGCCGCCGGGTCGTAGATCAGCTTCTCGTAGCAGAGATCGAGGACGACCCAGATGTTTCTGCGCGCGACGCCGTCGGCGAGGATCGCAAGCTCCCCTTCATCGACCAGCGCACCGGTCGGGTTTCCGGGAGAATTGATGACAATCCCGCGTGTGCGCGGCGTGATGGCGGCGAGCAGGCTGTCGGCATGCACGCGGAAGCCGTCCTCGGCGTGCGTCCGCACGATCACCGGGGTAGCCTCGGCGAGCTTGATCTGCTCGACGAGGGTCGGCCATCCCGGCATGTGGGTGATAACTTCGTCACCGGGGCCGAACAGGCACATCGCGGCGTTGAACAGCGCCTGTTTGCCGCCGGCCGAGATGATGACTTCGGCCGGGGTGTACTCGACGCCGTAGTCGGCGCGGTAGCGGGCGCACACCGCACGGCGGAGCTCCTCGGTGCCCGCGTTGACCGTGTACTTGGTGAAGTTCGCGTCGATCGCGGCGTGGGCCGCGGCCGACACGTGCGCGGGCGTCGGGAAGTCCGGTTCACCGGCGCCGAAGTCGACGACGTCGACCCCCTGCGCTTTCAGCTTCGCCGCCTCGGCGGCCACTTTCATCGTCGGTGAGACGCCAATCCGTGTGGTGCGTTCCGCGAGCATGACTAGGCCCTCAGGGTTTCGCGCGCGAGCTTCTTGTCGCGCAGCCGCTTCTCGACGCTGTCCGGCACCAGGCCGTGGACGGAGCCGCCGAGCGCGACGACTTCCTTCACGAGCCGGGAGCTGACGTAGGTATACGGCTCGGCCGGCATCATGAACACGGTTTCGACGTCCGCATTCAGCCGCCGGTTCATGAGCGCCATCTGCATCTCGAACTCGAAATCGGAAACCGCGCGGAGGCCGCGGACGATGACGCCGGCCCGCCGCTTTCGAGCGTAATCCACCAGGAGCCCGTCGAACGTGTCCACTTCGACGTTGGCCCACCCGTGAAACGCCTCCCGCGCGATGTCGACGCGCTCAGGCACGGTGAACAGCGGGGCCTTCTCCTGGTTGATGAGCACCGCGACGACGATCCTGTCGAAGAGCCGGGAGCCGCGCCGGATGATGTCGACGTGGCCGTTCGTCAGCGGGTCGAACGAACCGGGATAGATCGCGATGACGTCGTTCATGGAGCGGCGGGCTCTCGGTCCGGATTGACCGTCAGATTCCAGGATATCGGTTGTCGGTTGCGTATGGGGCCTGCGCGTCATCCATTATCGGCGACTTGCTGCGCTTTGTATCGGTTCTCCGTCACCGGCCACCCGGTCTCGGTCGTCGGGCCAGCTGCCGGTCTTCTCGTCTGCGTCACTGATTCGACCTGGGGTCAGCGGACACGACCACTTCGCCTGACGTCGAGCGCCCCCGTCTTCGCTGAACGATCACGCCGACCGCGCGTAGAACGCGAGCGCGCTGTCGCCCGAAGTCACGAGGCGTGTGCGCGTCAGCGCTCCGTGGCGGTCGGGTGCGCGGTCCCGTTTCGCGTGCTCGACGACCAGCAGCGTCTCTGGCCCGACGAGAGGCTCTGCGGCCGCCAGCGCGAGCGCCAGCTCCGCGGCGCCGTACGGCGGATCGACGAACACGATGTCCGGCGGGGCCGTCGTGAGCTGCCCGTCGAGATCCGCAAACGCCGCGCGGATAATAGCATAGCGATTCACGACGCCGCAGTGCCGCAGATTCGCCGCGATGAGCGCCGCAGCCCTCGCATCCTGCTCGACGAACCACACGTGCGCCGCCCCACGGCTGAGCGCCTCGATGCCCACCGCCCCCGTGCCGGCATAGCCGTCCACCATCCGCGCCCCGCGAATCCGGGGCGCCAGGATGTTGAACAACGTTCCTCTCAGTTTATCGGACGTCGGCCGAAGCCCCGCCCAGTCCGGTGCGTCGAGACGTCGGCCTTTGAGCTCCCCGGCGATCACACGCATTTCAGCTCAGCTCTCAGCTCTCAGCTTTCAGCTCTCAGCGCTCAGCTCCCGCTTCCCGCTTCCGGCTTCCGGCTTCCAGCTTCTCAGCTGTCAGCTTTCAGCTCTCAGCTCCCGGCTTCCGCTTCCGGCTCCCGGCTTCCAGCTTCCGGCTTCCGGCTCCCAGCGTCTCAGCTTTCAGCTGTCAGCTTTCAGCGCTGAACCCCGAACCGTGAACCCCGTACCAGAACGCCGAACCCGGAACCCGGAACCCGAACCCCGAACCCCGAACCCCGAACCAGAACCCCGAACCCGGAACCCGGAACCCCGAACCAGCGCCTCATCCAACGCCAACCAGCCCAAACCGCTGCTCCCAGCTCGTTCGCACGAAGGCGGCCAGCGTCGAGGACTGCCGCACGTCGTCCAGCGCGGCGGCGGCTTCGCGGCGTGCCTCCTCCATGAGCTGATGGTCGCGGACGAGATCTCCGACGCGCAGCGTCGGCATCCCGGACTGGCGGGTGCCGAAGAAGTCGCCTGGGCCGCGGAGCTCGAGGTCGCGCTCGGCGATGACGAAGCCGTCGTTCGTTTCGGTCAACGCTTTGAGCCGCGCCCGACCCTGATCGGTCAGCGGGTATTGATAGAGCAGCACGCAGTAGGACTGATGCGGCCCGCGGCCGACCCGACCGCGAAGCTGATGGAGCTGTGACAGTCCGAACCGCTCCGCGTGCTCGACGAGCATGACGGCGGCGTTCGAAACGTCCACGCCGACCTCGATGACGGTTGTCGAGACCAGCACGTCGAACTCACCGCGGGCGAACGCGCCCATGACGCGCTCCTTCGCGTCCGGCTTCATCCGTCCATGGAGGAGCGCCACGCGATACGTCGGGAAGATGTCCTGCGCGAGATGGTCGGCCATCTCGGTCGCGGCTTTGAGGTCCACCTTTTCCGACTCTTCGACAAGCGGGTAGACGACATACGCCTGGCGGCCTTCGTCGATCTGCCGCCGGATGAAGTCGTAGATCTCGTCGCGGCGCGACTCCGGTTTCGCGACGGTCTTGATCGGGAAGCGCCCCGGAGGCATCTCGCGCATGACCGAAACGTCGAGATCGCCGTAGGTCGTGAGGGCGAGCGTTCGCGGGATCGGCGTCGCCGTCATCACGAGCACGTCCGGATGCATCCCTTTCGCCCGCAGCGTGGCGCGCTGGAGGACACCGAAGCGATGCTGCTCGTCGATGACGACGAGCCCGAGCTCGCGGAAACCGACCGGGTCCTGCACGAGGGCATGCGTGCCGACGGCCAGGTGGATCGATCCGGCAGCCAGCTCCGCCTGGAGCTCGCGCCGCTTCCGCGCCGGGGTGGCGCCGGTCAGCAGGGCGACGCGGAATCGTGACTGTTCGAGCAGTTTCCGGATCGTGAAGAAGTGCTGCTCCGCCAGAATCTCGGTCGGCGCCATGAAGGCGACCTGGAATCCGTTCTCCAGCGCGACGAGCGCGGCGACCAGTGCCACGATGGTCTTCCCCGACCCGACATCCCCCTGGAGCAGCCGGTTCATCGGCTGCGGCCGCTTCATATCCTCGACGATCTCCCCCACGACCTTCTTCTGATCGCCCGTGAGCTTGAATGGCAGCACGCGCCGCGCCGACTCGCGAATCGCGTCGGTCACCACGACCGATCGCGGCTTCCGCTCGGCGTCCGCCTTGCGCCGCCGCAGCACGAGTCCGAGCTGGAAGAGGAAGAACTCTTCGAAGATGAGCCGCTGCTGGGCCGGCGTGCGAAACGCATTCAGCGCATCGACGGGTGTGCCGGCCGGAGGGAAATGGACGTCGGTCAGCGCACTCCGCCGATCGACGAGCTGCTGCCGTTCGCGCACCTCACCGGGAAGCGGATCGGGTACGTCGACTGGGAGCTGCGACAGCGCGCGATGAACGATCGCGCGCTGCATCTTGGTCGTGAGGCTTCCGGTCTTTTCGTAGATCGGGACGATGCGCCCGGTGTGGAGCGTGTCGTCGTCAGGCTCGGCCTGGGCGGTGTCGGGATGGACCGCGTCGCTGTCGGTGTCCGCCTTGAGAATTTCGTACTGCGGATTCTGGAGCTGCAGCCCGTGCGACGTGAGCTCCAGCCGTCCGAAGAGAATCACCCGCTGGTGTGGTCTGAACACATCGGCGAGGAACCCCTGGTTGAAGAACACCGCGCGGAGCGACCCCGTCGCGTCACGTACCAGCATCTCGAATATCTTGAACCGCGGGCGACGCGTCGGGCGGAGCCCGCAGCTGAGAACTTCGCCGACCACCGAAGCGGCGACGCCCGGGCGCAGCGACGCAATCGTCTGGAACGTGCCGCGATCTTCGTAGCGGATCGGGAAGCGGTACAGCAGATCTTCGATCGTCGCGAGCCCGACGCGCTGGAGGTCGGCGGCGCGCCGCGGTCCAACACCCTTGAGGAACTGGAGCGGGGTGTCCAGAGGAAGCATCGGACCGGAACAGCTGACCGGCGGCTATTGAATGACGGTGGACGTGCCGACGCCGACCCGAATCTCGCGAATGCCGGCGGGCAGCTCGAACGGCGCGTCCATGTTGATGCCCGATGGATTCTCGGGCGTCCTGGAGTAATAGCTGAGGAGCTCCTGCAGAACCGCCTTCGGCACCGTGACGCCGGAGATTTCGGCCGACTCCAGCTGGAACTGGCCGCGGCCATCTTTGGTGGTCAGCCGGCCTGCCGCCGTGACCGGCAGGCGGCCGGACAGGTAGTTCACCGGGTCGAGCCAGCCGCGCTGTTTCTGTTTGCGGACCGCATCCAGATCGACCACTGCCCTGCCGCCGACGCGCCCATCGCCGAGTGCGTTCAGCGTCGGCTCGAGGACCCCTACCGGGATCTGCGTCTTCGCATTGAAGCGGAAGTACGAGTTCAGTTCCGTGTCGGTGATGGGGGTCGCCCGAGGCTGAGTGGACTTGAGAGCCGGGGTCTTGCCCTGGAGCACGATCTTGCCGAGCTTTGCTTCGAACCGATCCGCGTCAGCCTTGGTCAGATTGTGCTGGGCACCGAGCGTCACAACCGCGAGAACGGCGGCGAGCGCCAGAGCCGCGGAGCGTTTGGGCATGCGCCGATTGTAGCAAGCCTTCAGGGCTGGATGTTGCGCTTACGCGCAGCCCCCTCGCGGGCGCGCATGACGAGGTCCAGCTTTCGACGCTCAATCGTCTCCTCGAAAATCCGGAAGCGCGCCTGCTGCCGCGGGTCGAGCACCTCGTCCACAGCCTCGTACGCGCGGCGCAGCTCGAGCGCGGCGCGATCGTCCTGCTCGCGCAGCGCCTTGAGCCGTTCGCGAATGGCGGCTTCGTCGTAAGGCGGCTCGGCCGGCGCACCCGCCAGCCGCCGCAGCTCCAGCAGCAGCTGATTGTGCCGCTGCTGGTTCGAGCGCCGCACCTCGTGGAGCCTGTGCAGCCGGGCGACAAAGGCCGTGTAGTGTGCCTCGTCCAGTGACAGCGCCTCGCGCGCCCGCACAGCCGCGTAGGAATCCAGCATGGCGGAAATTTCACCGGGCGACAGCTGGGCCGCAGGGCGTGCCGCGTTGTCCGTTGACGGGCTCCCCTCCGGCGCTTGCGCGACGGCCGTGCTCAGGCCAGCGGTCGAGGCCAGCACGACCGCGAGGAGGCTGCGACCAACGAGGGTCCGGAAGTGTGAGGCCGCCATGTCAGGCTCCGCTCCGTCTCATTTCGGTTTCGATGAGCCGCGCGAGCTCCGCGCGCTCGTCGGGCGTCAACTCCATCACCACGCGTTCCGCCGCTCCCGGACGGGCGCCCATCGCGGACAGCTGCACGTCGTCCCACTGCACGCCATCGGCCGCGGCGCGGACGATGTTCCAGGCCTGGTCGCTGTCGAGATCGTCCTGCCGCGCGTCGTCGTCCGCGGCGATCGTCTGAACCGTCGGCGCGTGCAGCGTGGCGCGCCACGCGACCATCGTGCATCCGAGCACCGCGGTGAGCGCCACAGCGGTCCAGGCCGCACCGCGCGCCCCGAAACGCCACGCGCCGCCGGTGGCGTCGCGATCGGGAAGCGTGTCTCGAATTGCGTCCGCTACGCGCGCCGGAAAATGATCCCAGAAGAGCG
>JBBWZJ010000325.1:0-5796 GCA_039648985.1 Acidobacteriota bacterium
GCGTCAGGTCCTCGTCCTTCGTCTCGCGTGAGGCGAGGAGGCCGGCGAAGGTCAGGGCGGCCGCAAGGGTGAGGTAGTACCCGACGTACGGCAGGCCGTACCGCTTCGCCAGCCACGTCGCAACGTACGGAGCGAGCGACGCGCCGAAGACTCCCGCGAGGTTGAAGGTCAGCGAGCTGCCGGTGTACCGGACGGCCGTGGGGAACAGTTCCGACAGCGCCGTCCCGAGCGGCCCGTAGGTGAGCCCCATCAAGGAGAGGCCGAGCGCGATCATGATGATGGCGCCGGCGGTGCCCGCGAGCATCAAAGGCGCGAGCACGAATCCGAACGCGCCGATGGCGGCCGTGACCACCAGCAGCGTCCGGCGGCGCCCGAAGCGGTCCGCGAGGACGGCCGACAGCGGAATCGTCACGGCGAAAAAAAGGATCCCGAACAACTGAATGAGCAGGAACTGCTGCCGGCTGTAACCGAGCGCCGAGGTCCCCCAGGCGAGCGCGAACACCGTCATCAGGTAGAACAGCACGAACGTCGCGAGGGCGATGAGCGTTCCGAGCACCAGAGCCTTCGTGTGACGCCGGAACACCACCGCCATCGGCAGCTTGACCCGCGCGCTCCGCGTCAGCGCTTCCTGGAAAATGGGCGTCTCGGTGATGGTCAGCCGCACGTAGAGACCGACGATCACGAGCAGCGCGCTCGCGAGGAACGGGATCCGCCAGCCGAACCTGAAGAACTGATCGTCGGTGAGGCGCGCCGAGAGCAGCAGGAAAATACCGCCGGAACAGAAAAATCCGAGCGGGGCGCCGAGCTGCGGGAACATCCCGTACCACGCCCGCCGGCCCGGAGGGGCGTTCTCGATCGCGAGCAGGACGGCTCCGCCCCACTCGCCGCCGAGACCCAGCCCCTGTCCGAAGCGGCAGAGCGCCAGGAGGAGCGGCGCCACGACGCCGAGGGACGCGTACGTCGGGAGGACTCCGATCGCCACGGTGGAAATACCCATCGTGAGCAACGCCGCGACCAGCGTCGTCTTGCGCCCAATGCGGTCGCCGAAGTGGCCGAAGAGCGCAGAGCCGATCGGCCGCGCGAGGAACGCGATGGCGAACGTCGCGAGCGAGGCGAGCGTCGCGGACGCGGGATCGGACGCGGGGAAGAACAGCCGCGGGAAGACGAGCACGGCGGCCGTCGCGTAGATATAAAAGTCGAAGAATTCGATCGTGGTGCCAATCAGGCTGGCAAACAGCACCTGGCTGGCGGAGTTCACACCCGCACCCGCGGCCCGCGGCCGACCTGCCCTCTCGATTTCGATCATTCCGCGCGGTCTCCCCTCAACCGACCTCGGCCGTTGGCACCCAAGTTGCTCATCCGTTTCCTCGTGGTCCAGAAGACGGTTCCGCGTCCGGAAACAATCCGCGGGCCCCAGCGATGAAGCTCGTCAGTGTTGAGCTCGCCGGCCCGCTTCCCGCAATTCCGCGGCGGACATGCGGGGAGCAGTGGGTGCTGCTCTTGCTGCACGGGCGTCCGATCGGCGTGCTGCACACTGGCCCTGAAGGCTGCACGGCAAGCGAGCTTGCCCGCCTTTGTCTCGACCAGCACGGGTGGGCGATCGCCCGCCACCTGGCGGCTGACCAGATTGCACTCGGGTCCGGGCGACCGGCTGGCGCTCCGGATTCGCTCGACGATCTCCTGAACTTCCCTGCTGCCTGCCACGATGCAGCGCCGCCCCGGACGGCTGTGACCGTGGCGGTCTGCACGAGGAACCGTTCGACACAACTGGCCGAATGCCTCGAGGCGCTGCTCGCGCTCGATTATCCTGCCGATCTCCTCGACATCTTAGTCGTGGACAATGCGCCGAGTGACGATTCCACCAGGAGGACGGTCGCAGCGTATCCCCGGATCCGCTACGCCTGCGAGCCGCGGCCAGGCCTCGACTGGGCTCGCAACCGAGCCATTCTCGAATCGCGCGCTGACATCATTGCGTACACGGACGACGACGTCAGTGTCGAACGGAACTGGGTGCGCGCCCTGGCCTCGGCGTTCCGCGACGAGCCGGAAGCGATGTGTGTCACGGGCCTGGTCGTTCCCGACGAGGTGGACACGCATGCCCAGGCGCTGTTCGAGCGATATGGCGGGTTCGGCCGCGGCTTCGAACGCGGTCTCTTCCGCGTCGACGTCCAACGCGGGCATAGCGCCGCACGGGTGTTCGGCGGCACGGGACGATTCGGGACAGGCGCGAACATGGCGTTCCGAAGAGAGTTCTTCAGCGAGGCCGGCCTCTTCGATCCGGCGCTGGACGTCGGCACGCCGACGAATGGCGGCGGCGATCTCGACATGTTCTTCCGCGTCCTGAAGTCCGGGCGCGCGCTGCTCTACGAACCAGCCGCCATCGTGCGCCACCGCCATCGGCGCGAGTACGCGGCGCTCAAAACCCAGATTGCCAACAACGGCATCGGCTTTTATGCGTACCTGGTGCGCATCGCCTCGACGTACCCGGACGAGCGCGCAGCCGTGATCGCGCTCGGTGTGTGGTGGCTGTGGTGGTGGAACATGCGGCGGCTGCTCGCGTCCTTCGTCCGGACCGGGAAAGTGCCGCGAGACCTGATCGTCGCCGAACTGAAAGGTTCCTTCGTCGGCCTGCGACGGTACGCGGCGGCCCGGAAGCACGCGGCGGACGTGGCCCGGCGATATGGCGCGCCCGAGCCAGCGGGAGCGGATGCATGACGGGACGCTCCGCCGCGAGCCGGCCGCATGACTGGCCCATTGCCGTCCGCGTAGTGGACTTGGGCCGGCCGCTCAACGGGCTCGAGGATGTCGTGGCCTACCCGCGCACACGCGTATTCGTTCAGGACGAGGGCATCGTTCTCGGCAGCGTCGACATCCAGAACCTCTGGCAAGCAGTGTCCGGAGTGCGCCTCCGCGATGCGCTCGCGAACGGTCTGGCGTATGCGGTACTGCGGCGTAACCTCGAACGCCGCCTCGGCAGCGTGCACCAGGCGGCTCTGACGGCCGACGTGTCAGTGTCCATCGTCATTCCGACACGCGATCGGGCCGAGGATCTGCGCCGGTGCCTCGCAGCGCTGCAGGCGCAGGAGTCGCCGCGCCGGGTCGAGATCATCGTCGTGGACAATCGTCCGGGTGGCCTCGCGACGCCGCAAACCTGTGCCGCGTTCCCGCGCGTCCTGCTCCTCACGGAGGCAAGGCCGGGGCTGTCCTATGCGCGCAATGCCGGCTTCGCGGCGGCCACCGGCGACGTGCTCGTCGCAATCGACGACGACGTGACGGTTCCGGCCGGATGGCTCGAGCGGTTGATCGCTCCGTTCGTCCGACCGGAAGTGATGGCGGTCACCGGACACGTGCTGCCTGTGGAGCTCGAGACCGAATCGCAGTGCCGGTTCGAAGCGTACGGCGGACTCGGCAAGGGGTTCACGCGATTTGAAGTGGACGGCGCCTGGTTCCGATCCGTGCGAGGCGCAGTGCCCACGTGGCACCTCGGTGCGACAGCGAACGCCGCGTTTCGCGCGTCGATATTCCCCGATGCCGCGATCGGGCTCCTCGACGAAGCGCTGGGCGCCGGCATGCCGACCGGCTGCAGCGAGGACACATATCTGTTCTACCGGATCCTGAAGGCGGGCCACACGATCGTGTACGAGCCATCCGCCTGGGTGTGGCACCGGCACCGCAGGGACATGGCCGCCCTCGAGCAGCAGATCCACAGCTACAGCCGCGGACACGTCGCCTATCACCTCACCACGCTGATGCGGGATCGGGATCCGCGGGCCCTCGTGCGTCTCGGCTGGTCGCTGCCGAAATCGTATCTCTGGCGCGCGTACGCGCGGCTGCGCGGGAGAAGCGATTATCCCCTGCGGCTCATCCTGACCGAAGTGTCCGGCAATCTTGCCGGCCCATGGGCGCTCTGGCGGTCGCGGCGGCGCGTGCGGCGTCTCGGGCGGAGTGCGCCATGCCTCGCCAGGGACTGTCGTGCGCCACGCGCAACTGGCGAATCTACGGGGACACATGCTGTACAAATGGAAAGTCCGCTCACTGAAAGTCCCGCGTCTCAACCTGCTCTGGCGTCACTGGCGCGGCCGGCAGGGTGACGTCGTCGGCGGTTACGATCGCCTCCCGGAGTACATCGCGCGGCACGCGGGCGGCCGGACGTTTGCGGACATCGGCTGCATGTGGGGAGTGAACGGCGAGTATGCGTTTCTCGCCGAAGCCGCCGGCGCGACGGCTGTCACGGCGGTTGACGTGTTCGGCCCTACGCCGGAGTTCGAGCAGAAGCGGATCGCACGCGGGTCGAACGTCAGGTTCGTGCTCGGCGACATCACGCGCGCCGAGACGCTGGCGCGCATCGGCCAGGCGGACGTGGTGTTCTGCGCTGGCGTCCTCTACCATCACCCGAGCCCCTTCGACCTCCTCGTGGCGCTCAGGCAGGTGTGCCGCGAAACGCTGATCCTCCGGACGTCGACGATCCCCGAAGTTCGAGGTCTTCCGAACGCGGCCGTGTATTTCCCGATGCTCGACACGCGCGCGCGCCGGTTGTGGAACCTGAAAAGCCTCGGACTCCTCCACCAGGCGGGCATCAGCAACGAATTCCAGCCGGCCGAAGGTTACGGCAACTGGTTCTGGGGCCTCACCCCGAGCTGCCTCGAGTCCCTGCTGAAGACCGCGGGCTTTCGAGTCGATTTCCGTGCCACGGAGGCATTTGCCCAGACGTGCGTATGCACGGCCGTGGCTCCGGCGCTGCAGCACACGCTTCCGGACGAGCTCGTGGCGAGGCAGCTGGCGGAACAAATCTCTGCGGCCGGCACAGCCCGACCCGCCTGAGCGTGCGTCGGGTCGTAACGCCGGCGTGAGGCGGCGGACGGCGGGAGTGGTTCAGGATTCGCGGTCGAGCCTCACGGGTGCGACAGTCGAAAGCCCCACCGCAACGGGCGCGGACCTCGACATCATCGCGGTGCGCAGACGCCGTTTGAGCTGTTGCAGGGCCAGCGACGGATTCCAGCGGACGAGCGTCAGGATTTTCACGACAGCGGGCAGCACCTGGCCGTGATGGACGTGCGCACGAATCTCCTCCACCAGGTGGATTCCGTAGAACCCGCGCCAGGCGCGCCGGCCCTCGCGCCAGGCAGGCAGCAAGTGCGGATCGTGGGGACGACGGCGCGACATGACCGCGTGCGTGTCGCGAAGCATGCGGGACGCGTTGCGGCTCATGTTGCCCTCATGACGCCGGTACGCGGCGACAAGCGTGCCGTGATCGTGCACAGGACGCGCGGCCGCCAGCCGCAAGTAGAGATCGTAGTCGGCCGCCCCGTCGAAGCCCTGTGCGAATCCACCCAGCAGTTCAACGTCCGTGCGGCGAAACATCGCCATCCCCGGCATCCAGATCGGGTTGTGCCTGAGGAACTGGCGGTAGTCGGCGGACTCCATCCGGGGCTGTTCCGGCGTGGGCAGGAAGGCGCCGTCCGGCGCCATCATCACGCACCGGCCGAAGGCCATGCCGCAGAGCGGATGACTCTCGAGCGCCGCGGCGCCGGTCTCGATCGCGCCGGGGAGGAGCCGATCATCGGCGTCGAGGAACACAACGAACAGGCCGCGCGCCTCGCGGAGCCCGCGGTTGCGAGCTGCCGCCAGCCCGAGATTCGCCTGACGGACGTAGCGGACCTCGGTGAAGGCCTGCGCCACCTCCGCCGACCGATCCACTGACCCGTCGTCCACGACGATGATTTCGACGGTGCGCGTGCCCGGCGCGACGCTGCGGATGGCGTCCGCCAGGAACTGCGCGTGGTTGTAGCAGGGGAT